>CACZPG010000309.1 GCA_902782965.1 uncultured Lachnospiraceae bacterium | reverse complement strand
TTCTGTTATAATTTTTATTTTTGCGATACTTTCTATCTTTGTTTTCATCTTTGTAAAAAATGTAATAGTAGTCGGAAAGAACCGGTATTATCTGGAGCAGCGACGCTATCAGGAGACAGGGCCGGGAGAACTGCTTTTCCCTTATAAGAACAAGAGACTGAAAAATATTTCTACAGTTATGTTTATGAAATATATTTTTCAGGTGCTCTGGAATCTGACAATTGTTGGAGGATTTATTAAGAGGTATGAATACCTTCTTATTCCGTATATTGTTGCAGAGAATCCGGAGGTAGGAAAGCGGGATGCGTTCAAAATATCCAAGCTTCTTATGGAAGGGGATAAATACAAGGCCTTCCTTATTGATATTTCAATGGTGCCCTGGTATATTCTCTCATATTTTACCTTCAATCTTTCGGGATTATTCTTCTCTGATGCATACATTGAATGTGTCAGAGCTGAGCTGTATATGAGAATCAGAACGGAGAAGAAGGATAGTATTCCTGTTGAACTCAGAAAATGGCTGAATGATGATATGCTTGCCATAGATCATGTAGAGAACAGAGAGCATCCGTCAGGTGTTGAGGTTCTCGATCTTCCGACAGTAGATATTCATTCACTTTCACATGATTATATGAGAAAGTATTCACTGCTTTCTCTGACTCAGCTGTTCTTTACCTACTCATTAGTAGGATGGCTGTGGGAGGTAGGACTTTATCTTGCACAGTCAGGACATTTCTATAACAGAGGTACTCTGCATGGACCATGGCTTCCGATTTATGGTGTAGGGGGGCTTCTGATAATAGTTCTTCTCAGACCTATCAGAGAGAAACCGGGTCCGCTTTTTGCCGCAACTGTTGGAGTATGTGGTGGCCTGGAGTATTTCACCTCCTGGATCCTAGAGAAACTCTTCGATGCAAAATGGTGGGATTATACAGGATATTTTCTGAATCTTAATGGGCGTATCTGTCTGGAAGGACTCCTGGTCTTCGGAATGGCGGGACTGGCATTTTCCTATATTCTGTCACCAATGATTGATGATATGTATAAGAAAGTAAATGAAAAAGCCAGGAAGATAATCTGTATAGTATTACTGGTAATATTTGTACTTGATATAATCTGGTCAGTCTTATCACCAAATGTAGGTGAAGGAATTACATCAGGACTTGTATAAAATTAAAAAGATAAGGGTATGTTGTGATACGTACCCTTATCTTTTTCTGTTGTTCTTTCTTTTATAATTACTTAAATTATTACTTGAATTATTACTTATATTTGTTTCTTATATCTTTATCTCATTTCCTTGGCTTATATACTTTCCTTGGCTTATCTACTCTATTGAAGCAATTTTACAATAAGCATTTCTGCTGAATTTACATCGCTTAATCTTCCCGTCTTTACAGCCAGATCAGCATCCTGACAAAAATCCAGGGCTTTTAGCAGATCACTGTGTTTATAGTTCCTGCATATGGACATGAGTTTACGGGCGACGAATTCAGGGGTCTTCAGGAACGAAGAAATACGTGACGAGTCTCCTCCTTCAGATATAATCTGACTGGCCTGTATCAACTGGTTATACTGACGAGTTACAAGAAATATAACCGACATGGGTTTGGTTTTAAGAATGCACAGATCATTATAATAGGAAATGGCCTTCTCGCTGTCTTTGCGTGAGATGGCTTCGCACATGTCGAATATCTTATCTTCAACAGGGCTTACGCATATGTCGTTGACATCTTTATCCGTTATCTCCCCACGCATCATAGCATAATCATGAAGCTTGGTTGCTTCGTTTTTTAATGTATTCATATCAGAACCTACGGCACTGATGAGTTTCTCAGGAACGGTAACTCTGACTTTCAGACCACCTTCAGACAGAATGGAACCTATCCAGGCTGAGAGCGTTCCAATGTCCGGAGTTTTGAATTCAAGACAGGAGGCTCTATCCATTTTTGCGAGAGTGGTATAGACCTTCTTACGTTTATCTACCTTTTGCTCTGTGAATATCAGGATGTTGGAATCACCTGCATCCTGTAGAAAGTCAAGCAGTGTCTCGTCAGATTTGTCGAACAGACCGCTGTTTTCTACAAGGACGACTCTGTATTCGGCGAGAAACGGCATGGTTACCATGTCTCCGGCTATGGAGTTCACACTAAAAGAATCTGCATTATAAGAGGTGAAATTCATGGTATCACCTTCGTTTACAAGAGCGTGAATAAGCATATCTCTATACTGATTCACAAGATAGGATTCTTCTCCGAATAGCAGATAAACCTGACTGAAGGTTCTCTCATCTATATGAGAACGGACAGTCTTCATAGATTTAGTTGTAGGATTTTCTTTTGATTTTCTCTTATATTCAGCCATGACTAGAGTATAAACTCTAAATGGATTTACTACAAGTGGAGTTTTTTTCTTTGGGTTTATAAGTGTTGCACAATGCTTTCTGTGCAAACTGACGAATAGTGATTATTACCAAAAATGTAAAAGCTTTTTGTTGACAATGCAAATGGGAGAGTGATACACTTCTACCATATATGGTTTTTGGGTGATTCTTATGAAATTGCCCGGGAGAGAGAAAGGAAGGTTTATAAAAATGCAGGCAAAAAAGAGAACTCAGATTCTTTTTGCAGCTTTAATGATGAGTATTGTTATACTTTTCGTTGCAAGTGCTGCTGCAAGAGCAGATGCTCCTGTTAATGCTATTCCGCTTGCTCTTGATGGAAATTACTCAGGTGACAAGACATTCTGGGTTAAGGATGAAGAAGCAGGTGTAGCTGATGAACATATGGAAGACATCTACATGGTAACTATGCCACAGGATGGCGAGTTTGAATTCAGAATTATGACATTCATGGATAACAGTATTTCTTATTCGCTTTGGAATGCTGATATGTCAGTTAACTATCTTGATGGCTGTGGTAAATATGTATCAGGTGGTTCAGCAACTTCTCCTAAGACAGGAGTTGTTAAGAATGTTCTTTCAGCTGGAACATACTATCTGAAGATAAGCTGCAGCAAGGTTGATAGTACTAAGGAGAACAATAAGTACAGACTTATGGCTAAGTACACCGGCTATGGTGTAAATGATTATGGTGCTTATTCCTATGATCAGCCACTTGGTTATACTCTGGGAACAGATATTACCGGTGCTCTTACATTTACCGATAAGGAAGACTGGTTCGTTGTTAATATTCCGGGTGGAAAGTATAAGCTGAATATTCAGAATTATTGTAACGGAAGCATTTATTTCGAGCTTCTTAATAATGACCTTTCCAAGACAATATTAAGTTCTTCTGTTTATGAAATGAAGGATGATGCTACATCACCTACAGTTTATAACAATACTGATCTTAAGATTGATCCGGGAACATATTACATCAAGATTAAGGGTGGTTCCGGTAAGTATAAGTTCAATCTCAGAAAGAGCAGTAAGAAGCAGAAGCTTGCTTATAAGATAACAGCTAAGAGAAATAAGAAGAAGGTTACTATTAAGACTACTGCAGGTGCTAAGGTTAAGGTTACATATGGTGGAAAGACCTATACCAAGACTGCAAATGGTAGTGGCAAGGTTACATTTAAGCTTGCTTCCAAGCTGAAGAGAGGTAAGAAGGTTAAGGTTAAGATTACCAAATCCGGATACTCTAAGATCAGTAAGAGATATGTAGTTAAGTAACTATATTTAATAATTGATGATTCAGACCTCCTGGTAATTACCTATCGGGAGGTCTTTCACATAATTGGATGGTGGACAGTTGGAACTATACAGTTTATTCATAAATATCGGAGTTGTGGTGACAGTGGCATTGCTGCTGGTGCTCCTATTCGTTACCTTCAGAACCTTCAGAAGTCTTCTGCTTGTATTTGCATACGGTGCTGTTCTTATAGTCGGGCAGTATGTTTCGGCTGCAGTAAGAGTAATAAATGATGGCTTTCTTGAAAGAGGAGAGAGCCTGTGGTTTGCAATGAAGAATCTGATAGGTTCGCATTTTATGGGACATATCATTACATTTATGATTCTTTTCTATCCTGCTGCATTTCTCATCAGAGGAATATGCCGGGAAGTATTTGGATTCTCTCTCGCCACTGCCCAGGATACTTTCAAGGCCGGAAGTCTTGCTGCTTTGATGCTTCCTGTCCAGCATATTTTTAACAGACTTGGATGCTACTCGAGGGGGTGCTGCTATGGGATTGAATATCATGGTCCCTTCGCTGTAAGTTTTCCACAGAATCCTGAAGTGGAGCATTCGGTATTTCCGTGTCAGATTCTTGAGATTGTATGTATGGTTCTGCTGCTGGTTATACTCATAATTCTGTTTCGTAAAGGCAGGGACATCGTGGGATTTGCTTTGGCAGGTTTCGGGATCACCTTCTTTATTTCTGAATTCTTTACGGAGAATCCTCAGAGCATTAAGCATATGGGACTTACAAATATTCAGATTATTTCAACTGTATGTATATTGATTTCTATATTTTATGTTATATTTATAGAAAAGATTAAAGCCTTCTTCTCGAAAAGAATGGAGGATACACCGGAGAAAGATCAGTGAAAATGAATGATTATCAGAAGAGAATTTATTATGCAGAGAAGCTGTATGATGAAAAAGCACTGTCCAATATTGGAGGAGTGCTTTCTTTTGATGATGATGTGAATATAGGCCTGGAGGAACTCTGTGAGATTGTTAAGGAAATAATAAATAAGACCGTTTCTCTAAGACTTAGACTAAGCAGTGATCTGGAACTATATGAGTATGTATATGATAATTATGCTCCGGACATAGTTCTTCTTGATTCAGACTATGAAGGTGTTCTTGAATATGCCGGAAATGAAATGAGGATAGCCTTTGAAGAAATAACTGACAGTCCGCTTTTTCTCGTAAAGGTGATTGATTACAGGGGAAGAAGGGCGATATTCTTCAAACTTCATCATATCCTCGGAGACAGCGTATCTATTCAGCTGCTTGCTCATAATGTTGAGGACGGAATAAATGCACTTAAGAACGGTAAAAAATATATATGTGAGAATACGGCCGCTGAGTACACTACGATGGACGTGGCTAAGAAAGCTGCTGCCGGGAAGTATTTCAGTGAGAGGATGGAGGGTTACAGTCCGGTCAGGATTGCCCGTAAGGAAGACAGATTCAGTGAAGCCGCAGAGCTTCGCTTCAGCACGCATTTGTTCAGGAAACATATGACAGAAGAGTTTCTGGCTGCTGTATATATGTACCTGTCTGAAATCCTTGATGTGAGAAGACTTGCTTTCGGTTTTGTAATGGCTAACAGAAGCAGACAGGAAATGGGTGTTATAGGCATGTATGCCAATACTCTTCCCCTGATGATAGATTACGATGGAGACAGCTTCACTGAACTCAGAAAGAAGATTAAATCAGATGTGTTCAAGCTCATCAGATATGGCTCCTTTGTTCCTGAGGAGGACAAGAAAAGGAATCCTTATGAGATATCCATTTCTTACAGATATGAAGATTATCTGCCGGATATAAGTATTGGCAGAACGGTGGAAATGTTTAACGGTCATCTGGATGTTCCCATGAGAATATCTGCTGAAGAGATAGAAGATGAACTGAGGTTCAGTATCTTCTATAAAACAGGCTTGTATGAGGAGCAGTTTATTCGTAAAATGGGCGCTTCCATAATCCACATAATTCAGCAGGAGATGGATGGTAGTGATAATCTTTCCGATGTGGATATCCTGACCGATAATGATAGAAATGCCTGGAAAGAATTAAATAATACAGCAGCTGAGCACGTATACCGGGATGTTATAGGCTGTTTCACTGAACATGTAAAGAAGAACGCAGATAATATATCTCTTAGCTGGGATTCAGATAAGAGCAGTATAACCATGGAAGAGTTATACAGATATTCTCATATAGTAGCAGAATATCTTGAGAAACGTGATGGTTCACGGATTGGAATCAATATTCCGAGATGCCCTGAGATGATGGCGGCTGTGCTTGGCACACTTATGGCAGGAAAGTCATTTATTATATTGTCAGAGGATGTTCCGAGAGCAGCAGAATTTGCAGATATCATATTGGAGAAAGCTGAGATTTCCGAACTGCTTGCAGAGGAAGTTAGAGATAGTGCTGGTATAGTTGTAGCTGGGACTGATCCAATCGAGGATCTTATAAAGCTATACGAGAATAGGGCATATGATCCGGAAAGCACAGCCTATATGATATGTACCTCCGGCTCCACAGGAGAACCGAAATGTATTGAAATAAGCAGAGGTTCCCTTATATCCCGTCTGGAGTGGCAGGATAAGGTATACGGTCTGAGTGGAAGAATAATGCAGAAGACTGTCAATACCTTCGATGTTTCTGTATGGGAAATGATGAGCGTAGTATTCGGTGCTTCACTACGCCTGATGAACCCGGGAGATGAGAAGTATCCGGACAGGATAGTTAATCAGCTGGATGAATATAAGGTTCAGAAGGTACATTTCGTTCCGACAATGCTCGCAAAGGTTCTGGAATATATAAATAAGAACCATACTGAGCTGCCGGCACTGAAGGAGATATATTTAAGCGGAGAGAAACTGGAGAGAAATCTTATGGATTGTTGCTTCAGAGTTCTTCCGGATGTAAGATTGATTAATTTCTATGGCCCGGCGGAATGTACTATAGATGTTACACATTATGAATGCAGCAGAAATGAAGATAGCCGGAAAGCAGATATTCCTATAGGGCGACCGGTGGATAATACTGAGATATATATTATGAATTCTCGCGGAAAGTGTCTGCCTCCAGGGGTTGTCGGGGAAATATGCATTTCAGGAGAACTGGTTGGCAAAGGATATTTAGGTGCTTCGGAGAATCAGTATGGCGGTTATACGACCATAAATGATCAGAAGTTTTTCAGAACAGGAGATTTGGGTGAACTCGGATTTGATGGGAATATTTACATTTATGGACGCAGGGATAATCAGATAAAGCTTCGAGGAATGAGAATAGACCTTTCGGGAATTAAAGAAATAGTCCTTAAAGCCGAAGGTGTTCACTCTGCTGAGGTTATTAAAAACAATAACCGACTGGAGTGTTATATCGTCGGAGATACAGATATTTCTGAACTCAGAAAGAGAATAGCTTCGGAGATATCAGTTTATGCAGTACCTTCGGTTTTCAGAAAAGTTGAGGAGATACCTTTCGGAACCAATCAGAAGCTTGACAGAGACAGACTGATCTCCATGGACTATGTGGATATGATTGATATGATTCAGACTAAAAAGTCTGAGTCGGCTGCCGATGATAAGGATGTAATTCAGGATATTCTCAGCGAGGTTTCCAGATACATTCCGGCAGGTCCGGATGATAATCTCTTTGAATATGGTCTTGATTCAATAAGTGTTATAGATATAACGACTTCTCTTCAGGATAAGGGGTATAATATCAGCTTCGGTGATTTCTATGAGAATCTGACTGTTCGAAGTCTTGCAGGAAATCTGAAGAATAAGAAGTACTTTACGTATCTTAAGAGAAAACCTGATCAGAAGAGGGTTATGATCTGCTTCCCGTTTGCCGGTGGTGAACCACAGAACTTCAGCAGGCTGGCTGATAAGCTGGATATGGATGTTATCGGAATCTATATTTCGTCATTTCCAGAGAATGCTTCCATAAGACAGATTGCGTCCAGACTGACGGGTATTCTGAACCTTGATTCCTATGAGGAGATTATCGTGTTCGGACAATGTGTCGGAAGCTATATTGCCATGGAGTTTGCTTCGAGACTTGAAAGAGGAGTCCGGGAAATAATCCTCGTGGCACCTTCGGTCAGAACAGAGAAGGATACACACCGGCCGGGTATTACTCCCTGGAGGCTGATGAATGATTCAATGATAACCGGTCTTCTCAGAAAGGCAGGCGGCAGTTATAAATATAATAAACAGATAATGAGAAGATTCCGTGTTGATACCGACAGATATTTCAATTATACCCATGAGGACAGCCTCAGAAAGAGGATTATCAGAAGAACTGATATCGGAAATATCAAGGTTGTTTTCGGTACTAAGGATATTTTCACTGCAGCACGAAATGCACTTATCAGAAAAATCGAGTATCTGATGCATAAGGAAATAAAGGTATACGATATTCGTGGTGGAAAACATTTCATGAATGAGGATAATATTGATGAGCTGACTGAGATAATAAAT
>CACZPG010000308.1 GCA_902782965.1 uncultured Lachnospiraceae bacterium | reverse complement strand
TCCTAACAGGTTTTCTTTCCTGTTCGTATTTGTCCTGCTTATAACTGCAGCTGATGTCATTAATCTGATTAACGTCAAGAACAGGAAGGCAGTTTTCGTAGGTCTTATTATTACGGAAATAATTCCGGTGCTCAGCTATGTTTTCGTAGATTTCAATACCCTTATATCTCCATATCAGGTAATGGCAATTACAGCAATACTGGTACTTGCATATTCTGTTCTGCTGATTGTCAGCACCGTGGAAAATACAAAGGTTCAGAAGATTATAATGCTCGTATTACCGATGATCATGATCATTGAAATACTGTGCAATGCTTCTCTGACATTGAAACAGAAAATTCTCGATACAGTAATGGTTGAGGATTATATCAGTGATGTTGAGCATGTGGTTGAGAAAACTCATAAGGAGTCTACTGATATCTTCTATAGAGAGGATATTGCTGATGGTACTATTGACAATGAGAATATTCTTCTTGGAATGCGGGGAGTAGGCGTGTTCAACAGTACTGTTGACAAGGAGATTCCTGTTTTCATGCAGTACATGGGACTGCATACCGGAAAGAACAGATTGATCTATTCACAGCCTTCATATTGGGTTAATGATTTAATGGGAGTCAAGAAAGTGTATGCTTTCGAAGGCCTTGATACCTTCGAAAATGATGATCATTATGAGAAGCAGTATACCAATGATGGAGTAATTATTTATGAGAATAAGTATGCTCTGTCTCTTGGTTATGGTATTAATAAGAAAGCTAAGGATTACTATTACAGTGATGATTACATCCTTTCCAATAACATTAATTCTTTTGTTGAGGATATAGCCGGAACAGGCGATATTCTTGACAGGATCAATCCGAAATATACTTTGGATTATTCGGGGTGTGAAATTGGTATTGGAGATACCGATTATTTAAGCATGCAATATGAACGGGGAAATGGTAATAAGATAATCAGCGTTTCCTTTGATATAGAAGAAGATGGTTATTATTATACAGATATCAGGGAGACCAATGAAGATCTGGTTTCTATAGTTGTAAATGGAAATATATCCAGATCCAGCATATGGCTTTCAAACGGCTTGAACCGCCTTGGTAACCTGAAGAAGGGAGACAAAGTCGAGCTGGTTCTGTCTGATAACAAAGGTGCAAGCTATCAGGCAAATGAAAATATCTGTGAAGTTAAATTCCTGATGTATAAGCTTAATAAAGAGAATTACTATAATCTTATAGATACCTTGGCCGAGAATCAGATGACGGTGAAATCTTTCACTTCTGATAAGGTAGAAGGTTCTGTAAATGTTAAGGAAGGTCAGCTCCTCTTTACAGCTATTCCATATGATAACGGCTGGCATGTCTATGAGAATGGTAAAGAAATTGAGAAAACCAAGATTTCAGATGCTTTTATCGGTCTTGAACTTGAACCCGGTGAGCATGAACTGGTATTCAGATTCGTTCCTGAGGGACTGAAGCTTTCAGTGGTCATTACTATAGTTTCATGGTTGATATTTATTGCTTTATGCGTGCTTCTTGGAAGGAAGTTTCCTCTGGCAGAGCTTGAGACTGAGGCCGGGGAAGCATCAGAAGCGGTCGGTGATGAAGTGGATGGAGCAGAAGCAGCAGATGCTGAGGCGGAGAGTACAGAAACAGCAGGTGCTGACGTAGTGAGTACAGAAACAGTGGGCGCTGAGCCTGATAATTTGGAAGAAACGACAGAAGCATAAGGCTGGGAGAATCGGAGACTAGTTATGATAAATAAGATTAAATCAGTATTCAGAAATTATTATACATACTTTGTTGTAGTATTCTCATCAGCTTTGCTATTAATTCTGGGATTAATCATCAGTGGAGCTATGCCTTTCGGGGATGGTTTTCCTATGCCCGGAAATGGCTTCTTTCAGGATTATGCACAGTTTTTAAATGCCGTAAGACAGGTTAAGTCGGGGCATTTTTCAGATTATCTTGATTATGGAATAGGACTTACTTTCGATAACTATGGAATGAAGTCTTATTCTTTTTCATTTCTTTTATTAAGACCATGGCTGTATATTATATATTTCTATATGCCTGAGAATGTGTATATGGCTATTTTCTTTTTGTATTATGCTTTTAATTTCATTGTCGCAGGTCCTGTGTTTATTTTTTATCTTACTCACAGGGAGTCCGGCAGAAGACTGGATGTTAAGAATCCTGTTCTGATCGTTATCGGATTATGTTATTGTCTGTCTACCTATTCTATCAGTTTTATCATTTATTATTTTAGATATATGGTTTACATTCCCCTTATCTTTCTGGGAATTGAAAAACTTGTATATAAGAAGAAACCCATATTATACATAGGTATTATGGCATACTATATGGCTACAGATGCCTACTATGCCTTTATCATGTGTATCTTTTCTGCGCTCTATTTCCTTATTCTGGAGCATGGTACATTTAAAGATTTCTGTAGGAATGGTGTAAGATTTGCTGTTTCATCTATCTGCTCAGCAGGTCTTGCAATGGCATCCCTTCTGCCATATTATTTCAGAACTAAGAATTCGCCTTATGGCAGCTCTGACGATGTTAGTCCGAGCTTTCTGAAATGGTTTGGCAATATTCTGTATCCATTATCTCAGTATCATGTGGCCAATAAGGGTATGATAACTTCTTCCAATGAGTATATGGCCAATATCTATGCCGGTTTACTGGTACTTATGATCTTCCCGGTGTATTTCTTTCTGAAAGATATTAAGCTTTCGCAAAGACTTAAAACTCTGGGCTTTGTCTTACTGAT
>CACZPG010000307.1 GCA_902782965.1 uncultured Lachnospiraceae bacterium | reverse complement strand
CCAACATCATAAACTCTTTCGACCCTTGCTCCGAAGTATTCCGCAGTCTGAGCCGCTTCTTCAGCCACCGGAATATCAGCGGTTCCAGCGGTGCATACTACTATATAGGGAGATGCTAAGGAATCAGATGTTGTATTATTGGTTTCATTAATTGTTTTATTTATAGTTTCATTTATGGTTTCGGATTCTATGACTTTTGAAGAACGATCTTCAACTTCCTTTCCTTCTACCTTTAGAATACGCGATACCTTGTCATACTTAGCACCGGGCATTTCCTTCTTAATAAGCTCATACTGTTTTTCACTTGCCCTTGTTCCAAAAACTCTTCCATCCTTTTCAAGAAGCTTCTTGTAGATTGCAATCAGATACTCGTCAGGTTTTCCTTCGCAGAAAACCACCTCGGGAAAACCTGTTCTGCCTTCTCTGTCAGTATCCAGCTTGGCAAAATTCATTTCTTCATAATCCATACTTCATATATCTCCATAAAACGAATAAGGGTTACTTCTTCTTAAGCTTTACAGTTTGGGGAAGGTTACCATGTTTAAGAGCAGCTTTCAGATTCTTCAACTGCTTCTTTTTCATAGATTTCGGTCTGTATACTTTTGCATTCCTGTTTATATTTTTGAACGCCTTACTTCCCACTCTTTTTGCAGTAAGCTTCTTAGTTTTTATCTCAATTTTTTTCAGCTTCTTACAACCGAAGAACGCCTTACTTCCTATTTTTCTGACATTCTTTCCAATTACTACTGAGGTAATATCCTTCTTGTAAAATGCCTTGGCTGCTATTTCTGTTACGATGGCGGTACTTCCATCCTCAAGAATAATACTGTCCGGCACTGTTACTGCCGTTGCCTTTGCAGTCTTTCCGATAGGAGCAGAGTAAGACACTTCGGCTACAGCCTTACCTTTATTATTAACAGTTACTCCGGTAACAATATATTTACCGGTCCCATCCTTGGAATTCTCAACAGTTCCTATCTTAGGAAGCTCCGGATTTTTAGAAGACTGATTCTCATCTCCGGAAGAAGGAGTGGCTGTCGGTAATGGTGAAGGAGCTGTCTGGGCAGAAGCTGTCGGAGCCGGTGATGGCTCTGTAGGATTAGTAGTCGGAGCTGGTATACCTGTAGGGATTCCATCAGATTTTATGACAATATAAGGATACTCTGTATCTTCCCCTCTTCTTACACAATATCCGGATGCCACAGGGAATCCACAGACTTTTCCTGCTTCTATATCACCTGCTGCAAATGTGCCACCTGTTATCTCGGACCGGTTTCCATCAAGACCTCTTCTGTTTCCGGATGCACTTATTCTTCCACCGGAAATACTCAGACAGTCATAGGTATACATTCCGAAACTGAAATTAGCTTTCTTTCCTGTCGCCTTAATGGTTCCGCCTTTTATTGTAAGATTATAACCGGCAAGTATTCCTGCGCTGAAGGATTTATCACCATACGAGGATTCCACAGAATCCCCGGCAGTCTCTATTTCGCCATCTTCTATAGTAAGAGTATTCACGCTGTAAATACCAATGCTGTTATCTATAGCTTTGCAGGGCTTTACAATAATGCTTCCTCCACTGATGGTTGCAAAGCCTCCCGATATAAATATACCTTTAAAGGCCTTGCTGGTACCGCTTATAGCTTCCGCATTAAGATTTCCTTTATTAATTTTAAATTTACCATTCTCATTTACCTGTTTGATACAGGTGCTTTCACCTTTTGCTGCGACTCCCGACATAAGGTTAATGGTTCCTCCGGTCTGGGTATAATCATCCTGAACCAGACAGGCCAGGGATTCATTTCCCTTCACCTCACCGGAGTTGCAGTCAATACGGCCTCCGGATATATTGACAGAAGAACTGGCAGCAAGACCACAGCTCAGATATCCCGTTGATCCCTGCGCTATGATTTCTCCGTTACTTATATTCAGATCCCCACCAGAAATAATACCATAGCTTCCGACAGAAGAAGTTTGTTCATCAGACTGTAAAGATTCTCCTCCGATTCCCTTCAGACAACCTCCTTTTACATCGATGTTTCCGGAAACTACATTAACTCCACTGGAGAAGCCATAGGTTGCCGTTCCACCTTTTCCGGAAATACTTCCCTTATTCAGAAGTATAGCTCCTGCATAAATACCGCATGTTCCATTAACTGCATTTTCATAACCAAAGTTTCCTGAAACAGCCTCTATGCTTCCACCATCCATACGAAGGGTTTCTTCAATTTTCAAACCATATGTACGGGAAACACTCCAACCCGAAACAGCCCCTGTTTGGGCTATTATTTTTCCGTTATTAACCCTTAGACTTCCTGCAATAATACCTATAGATTCCTGTCCTGCATTTCCGACAACTATGGACAGAGCATCCTCTTTATCCAAAGAGTTAACTACAAGAGCTTTTGCATTTATTCCATAATTAAATGTGACTGATCCTGAATCTTCTACATCAGGAATCTCTATCAGATTATCTCCTATGATATTCAGTGTCAGGCTGGTATCCTTTGCATCGATTCCCACAACTCTGGAGGAAGAAGAATTATTTCTTACAGATATGTTATCCAGTGTCAAAGTTGTTCTTTCTACATCAGGACTGATTTCAATAAATCCCTTGGCGATCCCTGTGCCATCCTTACAGGTAACTGTTATCTGTCTACCGCTTTTGATATAGAGTCTTCCGGTGGCATCAGAATAAATATAATCAGTATTATTTTCCAGCAGACCTCCAAATGTTGCCCATACCTGAAGGTCTCCAAGAACAATCTTATTAATATCCTTCTTTTCAACAACATTTAAAGTAGTCTCAGCTGAAGAAGCTTTATACACACCTTCTCCTTCGAAGCTGATCTCAACCACATAATTACCTGCTTCCAGATTAGTTGTATCTATAGATACACTTGCTAGTCCGTCTGTATCTGTAACTGTAGTTTTAGAAAATGAAGTCGAGCTGCTGAAGGATATTGTCTTACCTGAAACCGCTGTACCCTCAGGCGTGGTAAGCGCAGCTGTCAGCACAATCTGATTCCCCTGCATAACAGTATAATTGTCATTATCTGCAACCAGCTGCGTAGCAATCGCAGTATCTTCCCTAAATGTACCTGAAAGGCTGATGTCTCCATTAACTGAACTAATCGTATACAGACTGCTTCCATCCGACTGATCTACAGGATTTACGTTTTCTTCACCAACCTTCAGAGTATCAGAATCATATCCATCATTAGGAACCATTGATACTGCCACCGTACAGCCTCGTCTGACATATAGATTCTCAGGATATATATTTCCACCTGTTACAGAAACAGATGTAATCTTATTTCTTAACTGAGGTCTGGAAAGAGCCGTTTGGGGAGTCTCAGGGAAGGAATAGCCTATGTCATCAATGAAATGATCCACAGACATTTCTGCATCTGTCTTCATGAAGTAACCATACCCCGGCACTCTTCCCTCATCATCCAGAGTCGGATCACAGTAATAATACTTTCCATCAATCCTTACAATAACCCAGGCATGTCCTTCTGTCTCTCTTCCATCAGTTGCCTCTCCGGGAACATAGGATGCCTGAAGACCTGACTTCTGAAGCAGATAAGTATATGCTTTTGCATAACCTGCGCATACAGCTTCCTTATCTACAAAGGCTGCATAGGCGGATTGATCCAGATGCTCTATATTGTAATCTACCTCTGCGATAATGACCTGATATAAGGTATATGCTTTATCAAGCTCTGTCATTGCGTCATTGATTCCGGCCTTTTTCATCATTCTGTCTGCGGCCAACTCAAACTTAGCCTTACGTTTTCTCAGAGTAGTTACAGTGTAATAGGTATTATCGCCAGTAAATTCTACAGTAAAGCCTTCCTCTCCGGCACTCATCGTGCAAGAGGACCACCAGATATATTCCGGATGATCATTCTCTACAGCCTTAACTATTGATTCCGATTCCTTCCTGGTCAGTTTCTGACCTTCCGCAAGATTGTAAGTCGCCGAGAAGTTATTTCCACCAGAAAAAGAATCTGCCTGAGCAACAGCGCTGTCATACGCCTGAACAAGGAGTTCTCCCCTCTCAAGTTCACTGAGCGCACTTCTTCCGTAATACTCTTTGTCAGATTCTTCTGCATGAACAATTCCACATGGCATAACAGCCAATATGGTCAATATACAAATTATATACTGTAGTTTTCTCAGCATACAAAACCCTCGGATTTCTTACTGTAATTTCCTTAGAAAAGGAACTGATTTTGAATAATATATACTATTCTACCATATCATGACTTTAACGTATATATGGAAACAAGGAAAGAGCCGGACTTTCATCCGGCTCCATCTTCCTAAACATTATTTCCCTGCTATTCGTTACATTTTCTTCTTTTTGAAAGCAACAGTTTTCGGAACTCCTGACGACTTAATGGCTTTCTTTACGACGTTAAACTTCTTCTTGGTAAGTGACTTCTGTAAATATATTTTCGCTTTTTTATTTATATTCTTCATACAATTCTTACCGAAGGATTTCTTAGTCAGCAGCTTAGACTTAATCTTAAATTCCTTCGCATTGCTGCAGCCATTAAAAGCATTCTTTCCTATATAGTTAACATTCTTTCCAATAATGACAATCTTAATCTTCTTGTTCTTATAGCAGGCCTTAGCTGCAATCTTAGTTACAACTGCTTTATTTCCATCAGCCAGAGTAACCTGATCCGGAACAGTCATGGTTGCGGCTTTAGCTGCTTTTCCTTCCGGCTTCTTAAATGTAACTTCTGCTACAACATTACCCTTATCATCCTTAGTGGTTCCGGTAACTTCATAGGTTGCCTTACCATCCTTGGACTTCTCCTCTGTTCCAACAGCTGGGAGACCAGGTTCAGCAGTAGGTGCTGCAGTTGGTGTCGGAGTTGCTGATGGATCAGCCGGTGCAGGTGTCGGCTGAGAACTGTCTCCGGTTACTGTTACAACACATGTGAGAGGTTTGAAATATGTATCCTCAATGGTAACAGTAATATTTGCAGTTCCCGGAGCTACTGCTGTAATTTTACCGTTGCTATCAACTGTGGCAACAGCCTCATTATCTGATTTGTAAGTTACCCCACTGAGTATAGGCGTTACATCAGGATAAGAGAAATTCTTAGCCGAAGCAGGATTATCTACAGATTCTCCTACTTTCATTGTAAGGTTATAACGGCTGATT
>CACZPG010000306.1 GCA_902782965.1 uncultured Lachnospiraceae bacterium | reverse complement strand
GTGGTATCCGGTTCGGGTGTTGAGAATATAATTATAATCGTAGTCAGATATTTCGGTGGTATTCTTCTGGGAACAGGAGGTCTGGTAAGGGCATATACTGATGCGGCCAGAGAAGCACTGAACTCGGCTGAGATTGTAACAGAAAGTAAATGCTGCAGCTACGATATAGAGGTGGCATATTCTGATTTTGATAATGTGAAATATATTCTGGATAATGAAGATGGAGTGAGCCTTGAGATGGATTATGGGGAAGGTGTGATAATTCATGCCACAATTCCTGAAATAAAGGCTGATGAAATTGTCAGGAAAATATCGGAGAGAACCGCAGGAAAAGCAAAATGTAATATGACTCATTCCCAGACATGGTCTTCTTCAATGACCTGAAAATCCAGATAATCGAAGTCGATTGTTTCCATGAAACTGTCCTGTGTGAACCTGGTTCTGGCATGATTGATGAAATCTGTCTTATTGGAATCCAGCCAGATGGGAACAGCCAGATCAAATTCCGTACAAAGCATTTCCAGAGCTTTGTACACTTTTGCCGTTCTTGATAAATCGTGCCCCTCAAGACATATAACACTGTCTTTCTGAAGGTGGTTTTCTGTTATGACTTTGCCCCATATTCTGAACATTTTGTGACCTCCGTGAATTAGATGCTTTTTTTATGCCATTCGTTAAAATAATATTAAAAGAAATTTAAAAATAGAATCACTTAATCCAAACAAGTATAACACAGAATGTTCACATTTGAAGATTATATTTATTGACATAGAAAAACAAACAAAATGACATAGGAGATATGCCAGCTGAAGAAGACTGTAAAAGCACAGTCTGGAGCGCATATCCAAAGAAAGGAAGTGGAGATTATGTCAGAGAATAATTTCAATAATCTTAATCAGGGTGGTACTTATTCAGGTATGAATTATCAGGATAATTCGCCATATCGAAACACAGGAGTTAATTACGGATCACCATATGAGCATACAAACAGTTCATATAATTATGATTCTTCATCTAACAGAGCTATGGAAGCCGGACAGCCTGTAAACGAAAATATTCAGAGAAATAATATATCAGGAAATACTTCCGGAAATAAATCAAATAAAAGTAAGAAACCGGTCAGAAAGGATTCTATGGGACGTAAGATCGGAAGAACTGCAGTGATAGCTGCTGTATTCGGTCTGGTTGCAGGAGGTACTTTCCAGGGAATAAATCTCGGAGTTGAAAAAATCAGGAATATAGCAGTTTCTTCTGATGAAAAAACTGAAGAATCTGATGCAAAAGAATCAGATAAACAAAGTTCAGAAGCAAATGATATAGATACACAGACAACAGTAAGTAATGCAGGTTCCACAACACTTAAATATGATGTGGCTTCTATCGTAGAATCTGTTCAGCCGTCAATTGTATCCATTACTACTAAATCAACGGTGACACAGCAGTATTTCTTTACCAGTTATTCTATGCCGGAGACCGGTGCGGGTTCAGGAATTATAATCGGTCAGGACGATGATAATATATATGTGGCTACCAATTATCATGTTATCGGTGGTGCAGAAGCAATAAGCGTAGGACTTAATGATGGCGAGGTTGTTGATGCCGAAGTTAAGGGCTATGATGAAGATGCTGATATAGCTGTTATCGTCATGAAGAAGAGTAATATGAAGGAATCAACCAAGAATAGTATTGTAATCGCTCAGACCGGTGATTCTGATACTCTTCAGGTAGGTGAACCTGCTATAGCTATAGGAAATGCTCTTGGTTATGGTCAGTCCGTAACAGTAGGATACATAAGCGCTCTCAACAGGACTATTGAAGGCTCCGAAGGATCTTTCATTCAGACCGATGCAGCTATCAATCCCGGAAACAGTGGTGGCGCTCTTATAGATGCAAAGGGAAATGTTATCGGAATTAATTCTGTTAAGTATGTTGACAGTACAGTTGAGGGAATGGGCTTCTCTATTCCAATAAACAAGGCTATGTCTATTATCCAGGACATTATCGATGGTAAACAGACAGGAAATACATATCTTGGAATTACAGGTGCAACAATAAGCAATGATTATGCACAGATATATGGTTTCCCTGAAGGAGTTTACGTTAAGGAAATAACACCTTCATCACCTGCTGAGAAGGCAGAGCTTCATCCCGGAGACATAATTGTTGCATTTGATGGTGATGACGTTTATACTATTGAGGAACTTCAGAATAAAATCAGAGCCTGTGATGTAGGACAGGAAGTTAAACTGGAAATCTACAGGGCTGATACATTAGGAAATTATAATAAAACAGAGATTACCGTGACACTGGAAATGGAACATTAGTGAATGGTTGTAAGTTTACTGTTGGACCATTGAAGGTATTCTCAATAGGTTAGGTTATGTATAAGTTAATTACAAGAGATGGTCTGGCAAAGAGAGCTGATTTTGAGACTCCGAATGGAACGATTCATACACCGATGTTTATGAATGTTGCAACTGCAGCGGCTATCAAGGGTGCTCTTTCAGCGGCGGATCTGGAACAAATTAAAACCGAGGTTATGCTGTGCAATACTTATCATATGCATGTCAGACCCGGTGAGGATATAGTGTATAAAATGGGCGGGCTCCACGAGTTTACTACGTGGAGCCGGCCTATTCTTACTGATTCGGGCGGTTTTCAGGTGTTCTCTCTGGCGAAGCTCAGGAATATCAAAGAAGAAGGAGTAACCTTCAGTTCTCATATAGACGGAAGGAAAATATTCATGGGACCGGAGGAAAGCATGAATATTCAATCGAAACTGGCCTCCACTATTGCGATGGCCTTCGATGAGTGTCCTCCTGCCAAGGCTGAACGTAAGTATATAGAAGCGTCGGTTGCCAGAACTGAGAGGTGGCTTCTCAGATGCAAGAAGAGAATGGATGAACTGAACTCCATGGATGAGACTATCAATAAGGCTCAGATGCTGTTCGGAATCAATCAGGGTGGTGTTATTGATGAAATCAGAATTGATAATGCCCGCAGGATTTCAGAGCTGGATCTTCCGGGATATTCAATTGGTGGACTGGCTGTAGGAGAAACCCATGAGGAAATGTATCATATTCTGGATGTAACCGTACCTCATCTTCCTGTGGAAAAACCGACCTATCTTATGGGAGTGGGAACTCCGGAGAATATTCTTGAAGCTGTTGACAGAGGCGTGGATTTCTTCGATTGTGTTTATCCATCCAGAAACGGACGCCATGGTCAGGTCTATACTAATAAAGGAAAACTGAATCTGAAGAATCAGAGATTCGAACTGGATGATGCTCCTATAGATTCCTCCTGTGGATGTCCTGTCTGCAGAAGGTACAGCAGAAGCTATATCAGGCATCTTCTGAAGCGTGATGAGATGCTGGGATTGAGATTTTGTGTAATGCACAACCTGTATTTCTATAACAATATGATGGAAGAAATCAGGGAAGCGATTGAGAAACACGAGTGGAAAGCATATAAGAAGATGAGACTGGAAGGATTCAGAGAAGAATCTTAAGACTAAAAAATCATTGCATATTATAATTATTTATAATAAGATATTGTATTAGTTTGAAAAGTAACAAGATGCGGCAGTAAGGCAGAAGCCTTATGCTTCATTAATGAAAAGGAGAGAAATAATGATAAACACTATGATGATTCTTGATTCAGCCGGAAATGCACAGACCAGCGGCGGAATGGGTATAGGCTTTATAGCTGCTTACATTGTATTTTTTGTAGGAATTCTGTATTTCCTGTTTATAAGACCTACAAGAAAGCAGAATGCTCAGCAGGAAGAAATGATGAGAGGTCTTAAACCTGGTGACAGTATTATGACCACAAGTGGTTTCTACGGAACTGTTATCGGAATTGATGAAGATACTGTAATAGTTGAATTCGGAAATAATAAGAACTGTCGTATTCCAATGCACAAGAAGGCAATTGCTGAGGTTGAAAGTGCTGATGCAGCAGTTGAGCAGGAAGAGGAAGAGACAGAAGAGAAGCCGAAACTTGGTAAGAAGAAGAACTAATTCCGGAGTGATGGATATGAAAAACAGACTGACTAAGTATATTTCAGTTGTACTGATTTTTAGTCTTGTATTAATTTCAGGCTGTGGTAAGAAAGAGGAAGAAGAGCAGTATTC
>CACZPG010000305.1 GCA_902782965.1 uncultured Lachnospiraceae bacterium | reverse complement strand
GAAGCATAGAGGAGAATCTTAAGCTCTTCGAAGAAATGAAGGACGGCGTTTATGAGGATGGCTCCAAGGTGCTTCGTGCCAAAATCGATATGGCTTCACCTAACATCAATATGCGTGATCCGATCATTTATCGTATTGCCAGAATGACTCACCACAATACAGGAGACAAGTGGGTTATTTATCCGATGTATGATTTCGCTCATCCTCTGGAGGATGCGTTCGAGGGTATAACACATTCCCTCTGTACATTGGAATTTGAAGATCACAGACCTTTATATAACTGGGTTGTTGAGGAAGCGGAGTTTCCTAATCCACCTAAGCAGATCGAGTTTGCAAAGCTTTATCTGACAAATGTAGTCACAGGTAAGAGATATATCAAGAAACTGGTTGAGGATGGTGTTGTTGATGGATGGGATGACCCAAGACTCGTTTCTCTTGCGGCTCTTAGAAGAAGAGGCTTTACACCTGAGTCATTGAAGACCTTCATGGAAATGGTAGGAATATCTAAGTCTCAGAGCTCTTGTGATTATGCGATGCTGGAATACTGTATAAGAGAAGATCTGAAGCCTAAGGCTCCGAGATATATGGGAGTTCTCAGACCTCTTAAGCTTATTATTGATAATTATCCTGAAGGTCAGACAGAAGAATTTGAAATTGAGAATAATCAGGATAATCCTGATGCAGGCAGTCGAAAGATTACATTTTCAAGAGAGCTTTACATTGAGCAGGATGACTTCATGGAAGAACCTCCACGCAAGTATTTCAGACTCTTTCCAGGTAATGAAGTAAGACTCAAAGGCGCTTATTTCGTAAAATGTACCGGTTTCGATAAGAATGATGCCGGTGAGATTACAGCGGTACACGCTACTTATGATCCTGAAACACGTTCAGGAAGCGGATTTGAGGGTCGAAAGGTCAAGGGTACCATTCATTGGGTTAATGCTGCAGATGCGATTGATGCAGAGGTCAGACTTTACGAGAATCTGATTGATGAAGAGAAGGGTAAGCTGAATGAAGACGGAAGTCTTAATTTCAATCCTAATTCTCTAGAAGTGTTGAATGCCAAGCTTGAAGCGGCTTCTGGTGATATGAAGCCCGGAGATCATGTACAATTTATCAGAAATGGATATTTTGTTGTTGATACTAAGGATTCAACTCCGGAGAAGCCTGTATTTAACAGAGTGGTTGGATTGAAAAGCTCTTATAAGCCTGAAGCTAAGTAACAACCTATTAGTAATTTTAGAGGCGATATGAATAAGAACTTTGTTATTGAGAATATTAAAGATTTTCATCTTGCCCACGTTCTTGAATGTGGGCAGTGCTTTCATTTTTCAAGAGTTGATACCGGACTTAATGAAGGCGAATATGAATATGATATAGTTGCTATGGGAAGAGTTCTTCATATAAAGGAAGAACCGGATACGGATGGGGTTCGTCTTATTCTGTATAATACAGAGAAATGGGAGTATGATACTGTCTGGAAGGATTATTTCGATCTGGACAGAGATTACAGTGTTATAAAGAGCGAGATTATTGAATCTGATCCTCGTCTGGAAGAGATTATTCTTGAGAATGACGGAATCAGGATTCTTAATCAGGATTTCTTCGAAACGCTTATTTCTTTTATCATTTCCCAGAATAAGCAGATTCCTCAGATTAAACAGGTTGTCAGAAATTTATCAGATGAGCTTGGTACTAAGTTCGATGTTACAATGATTGACAGACTTGATTCTGAGTTTGATGCATTCTTCCCTACGCCGGAGCAGCTTCATAATGCTTCTGAAGAGGAAGTCAGAAGGTCTAAATGCGGTTTCAGGGCGCCTTATATTAAAGATGCAGCTGAGAAGGTCTATACCGGTGAGATTACAATGGAGATCCTTTCGAAACTGGATACTGATGAGGCGAGAGAGCTTCTCATGTCGATTCATGGTGTCGGTGAAAAGGTTGCAAACTGCGTTCTGCTCTTCGGACTTGGCAGGAGAGAGGCTTTTCCTGTTGATGTGTGGATGAAACGAATCTGTGAATACATGTACTATGATGGGGTAGATACTCCCAAGTATATAATTGAGGAAGATGCGCGTAAGCGCTTCGGCAAATACGCCGGTTACGCTCAGCAGTATCTTTTCATGTATGGACAGAAGCATAAGATTGGAATAAAGAGATAATAACAGAGTGTCACGTTGAGGTGACACTCTTTTTATATATTAGGAAATTGGAACAAGGAAGATAACTGCCTTTGGCAGTGCTCTTTATTAAAAAAGTGCTTGATTTTTATATAATTAGTGTTACAATATGATTTGTGTTAGCACTCTG
>CACZPG010000304.1 GCA_902782965.1 uncultured Lachnospiraceae bacterium | reverse complement strand
TATATATAGATGGTACTCTCGGGGGAGCGGGACATTCCTCGGAGATAGCAGCAAGACTCAGTGATGAGGGAATGCTGATAGGTATCGATCAGGATGAGGATGCCATAAAGGCTGCATCCGAAAGACTTTCTGAATATAGTAATGTGAAGATATTCAGAAACAATTACGTGAATTTCAAGACGGTAATGGAACAGGCCGGAGTAGAGAAGGTGGACGGAATACTTCTTGACCTGGGAGTCTCCTCATACCAGCTTGATAATAAAGACAGAGGTTTCTCATACAGAGAGGATGCTCCTCTCGATATGAGAATGGACAGATCCCGAGACTATACTGCAAGAGATATTGTCAATGAGTATAGCGAAGAGGAACTGAGAAGAATTCTAGGCAGCTATGGCGAGGAAAAATTTGCAGGGCGCATAGCTGCAAATATAGTAAAGCAGAGGCAGATTAAACCTGTTGAGACTACATTTGAATTAAATGACATTATAAAGGCTTCTATACCTGCAGCTGCCAGACGAAGTGGTGGGAACCCCTGCAAAAAATCCTATCAGGCGCTTCGTATAGAGCTGAATGGTGAACTTACAGTTCTTGAAGAAGCGCTTGGGGATATGCTGGATTCACTTAATCCGGGAGGCAGGATGGCCATCATCACATTCCATTCGCTTGAAGACAGAATAGTCAAGAATGCTTTCAGAACTGCTGAGAATCCATGTATATGTCCGCCGGATTTTCCGGTATGTACCTGCGGAAGAAAGTCGAAAGGAAAGGTCATTACAAGAAAACCTGTAGTGGCAGATGAAGAAGAACTTGAGCTTAACCCGAGAAGCAGCAGTGCAAAGCTCAGAATATTTGAAAGAAAGTAATTAATTATAATAGATAGATTTGAAATAGTGTGTATTCAGATTATCAGATAAGGGGAACGGTATGGCAAGAAGAGCAAGGGATATGTATTACATTGATGGTAGTACAGTAAGAAGAATAGCTCCTGAACGTGAGCGTATTGAAAGACCTGTCAGAAGAAGAAAATCCAAAACTTATAAGAGAGCTGCAGCTAAGGCTGAGGGGTCTCTTGGTTTTGATTTCAGTTATATGCTCGTTCTTTCTGTTATGCTGATAATCATGATCGTATCATGCGTAGTAATGCTTAGTGTACAGGGTAACGTTGAAAGTAAAGAGAAGAATATTGAATCTCTCCAGAGAGAACTTGAGTCTGTTCAGGCAGATAATGATGCATATGAGGATTCTCTTAATAATATGTATTCACTTGATGACATTTATACTATTGCCACAGGTGAACTAGGTATGGTATATTCTCAGAATGGGCAGATCATAAAATATGATAAAGAAGAGGGAGACTACGTTAAGCAATACACTGATGTGCCTAAGACGGTTGACTGAAATATTAATAATGGGACTAAGTGATATATGAGCAGAAATAGAAGAAGAAAACCGAAGAGAAGAGTATTTACTGGGAGGATGCGCAAGCGTCTTCTCGTTTTGCTTTTAATTGTAAGCATGGGTTTCCTGGTAGTAATAGGTGCGATATGCTATTACAATTTTATTAAGGGCGATAAGTATTCAGAAAAAGTACTCAGTCAGAATAATTATGAAAGCATTACTGTGCCTTTTAAGAGAGGTAATATTTATGACTGTAATGGCTCTATTCTGGCGACCAGTAATAAGGTATATAATCTTGTAATCGAACCTAAGAATATTCTTTCAAGTGCTCGTACTGAGGAAGATACCAGAGAAACTCTGTATAAATATTTTGGTGTTACCAAAGAAGAGATGGACGAGTACCTTAAGGATAGTGAATCCTGGTATAAGGTTATCAGGAAGAAGCTGACTTACGATGAGGTAAAGGATTATCAGGCATTCATGAAGAGTGGTGATACCGGAAGAGTATCCGGAATCAGACTTCAGGATGAGTATGTTAGAAGTTATCCCAATAACGAACTTGCCTGCCATATGTTGGGCTTTGTAGTAAGCGGAAATGAAGGTATTGGTGGAATAGAGGGAAGTTATAATTCATATCTGAATGGACAGAATGGAAGAACATATTCATATCTGAGCAAGGATTACAGTCTTCAGAAAAGTCTGGAGCGTCCTGTGGATGGTGACAGTCTTGTGACTACAATTGATACTGAAACTCAGAGAATTGTTCAAAAGAAATGTACTGAATTTATGAAGGATATGGGTGCCAAGAATATATCAGTTCTGGTTATGAATCCTAAGAACTGCGAGATTCTGGCTATGTATAACTCTCATCAGTTTGATCCTAATAATGCATATTCCATGGTTCCTACTAAATACCAGTTCAAGGAATATGAAGATATGTCTGATGAGGCCTTTGAGGCAATAGCAGATGAAATGTCTGATGAGGATAAGCTCAAGGCTCTCAATGATCTCTGGAGAAGTTTCGTAATAAGTGATTCCTTCGAACCGGGTTCTACATATAAGACATTTACCATTTCAGGTGCGCTTGAAGACGGTGTAATAACCGGAAATGAAGAATTCTATTGTGATGGTATACAGCATGTGGCTGACTGGGATATTAAATGTCATAATGTATATGGTCACGGAATGCTCAGTGTGCCACGAGCTCTCGAACAGTCCTGCAACGATTGTCTTATGCAGATAGCTGCGCTCGAGGGTTCCACAATATTTGATAAATATCAGGTTCTCTTCGGATTCGGACAGAAAACCAATATAGATATAGCCGGAGAAGGAAGCGATGAAGATCTTTATTCAATGGTATATCATGAAGATACACTTAATCCGGTTGAGCTTGCTACATCTTCCTTCGGACAGGGCGTTACTGTAACAATGATGCAGCTGGGAACAGCCTTCTGTTCGGTAGTAAATGGAGGATATTATTATCAGCCTCATGTGGTTAAGCAGATTCTGGATTCAGACGGAAACCTGGTTCAGAATTATGATAAGATTCTTGTAAGAAGGACTATTTCTAATGAAACCTCTGAACAGATGAAACAGATTCTTAAAGAGGTTGTTGAAGAGGGTACAGGACGTAAGGCTATTGTAGAAGGCTACGAAATAGGCGGTAAAACAGGAACGGCTGAGAAACTTCCGAGAGGTAACGGAAAGTATATTCTTTCGTTCATAGGATTCTCGCCTGTCAAAGATCCTCAGGTTGTTATATATTGTGTAGTTGATGAACCTGGAGCTGATGATCAGTCGAGCTCAGCGGCAGGAACACTTCTATTTAATAAGATTGCAGAAGAACTTCTTCCGTATATGAATATTTATAAAACGGGAGATGCATCTCCTACAGATGCGATAGGAACTGATGAAGTGGCAACTCCGGTATTTGAGGGAGCTGCACCGGAAATAAGTGTGGCAGGAAGTACTCCTGAAGAAAACGCACAACCGGTGGATAGTGCCAGTCAGGGAGATGCTGAACAGCCGCAGTAATAACGCCGCGGAATGAGTCGATGGAGGTAACAATGAAAGGAAAAAGTATAATTGTAGCCGGAGCAGGAAAGAGTGGAGTGGCTGCTACAGGACTGCTTCTTAGAAACGGAGCTAAGGTAACCCTGTATGATGGAAATACGGAATTAGATAAGGATGAGCTTCTCGCCGGATTTGCAGGTGCGGGTAATATCAATATAGTTCTGGGTGAACTGGACGATGAAACTCTTGAAGGAGTCGATCTCTTCATTATCAGCCCGGGAATATCTGTGGAAGCTCCATTTGTAGAGAAGGTTAAGGCTGCAGGAATTCCAATCTGGAGCGAGATAGAACTTGCATATTATTTTAACAAGGGTAAAATCGCGGCAATAACCGGTACCAACGGTAAGACAACTACAACGACTCTGGTTGGTGAGATATTTAAGGAGTTTACAAAGGATTGTCTTGTTGTAGGAAACATAGGTCTTCCTTATACAAGATTTGCGGATGCAACCAGTGAGAATACATATGTTGCTGCTGAGATAAGCAGCTTCCAGTTAGAAACCATACATGATTTCAGGCCACATGTATCTGCGGTTCTGAATCTGACCCCGGATCATCTGAACAGGCATCATACCTTTGATAATTATGCTGCTGCTAAGATGAGAATCACAGAGAATCAGACAGATGAGGATTACATAGTTCTGAACTATGATGATCCGGAAATAATGAAAAGAACAGATGGTATCAAAGCAAATATCTGTTATTTCAGTCATGAAGCTGAACCGGAGCGCGGTGCGTTCACCAGAGACGGAAAGATATATATAAAGAATAATTCGACGGAAGAATATGTTCTTGATATAGACCGGATCAAAATCCTTGGAGAACATAATCTTGAGAATGTTCTGGCTGCTGTATGTATTTCATACTTCATGGATATACCTATTGAAGTGATAAGGGATACTGTATATGCATTTAAAGGCGTGGAACATAGAATAGAATTTGTTCGTGAAGTTAGAGATGTAAGATATTATAACGACTCCAAGGGTACCAATCCTGATGCTGCCATCAAGGCTATCAAAGCGATGAAATCAACGACTCTTCTTATCGGTGGAGGATATGATAAAGGCTCCGATTATGATGAATGGGTTGAGTGCTTCCCTGGTAAAGTAAGATATCTTGTTGTTATCGGAGAGACAGCTGATAAGATAATCAAATGCTGTAAGGATCATGGCTTTAACGAAGTTGTTAAGGTAGACAAGCTTGAAGATGCGGTAACCTTCTGTTACAAGCATGCAAAGCCGGGAGATGATGTTCTGCTTTCTCCTGCATGTGCAAGCTGGGATATGTTCAGAAGTTATGAAGAGAGAGGCAATCTTTTCAAATTATATGTTGAAAGTTTAGAGGATTAGTATTGGCTGCTAAAAGGAAAACCTGGAAGGATATAATATTTGTCAAGGGGACATATTTCGATTATCCATCACTGTTTTTTGTGGTGTTTTTAGTAATGTTCGGACTTATGATGATATTCAGTGCCAGTTCCTTTGTTGCTAACAGAGACTTCGGAAACAGTACTCATTATGTTACAAGACAGTTCGTATTTGCGGCGTTGGGATTTGTAGGTGCGTACTTTGTTTCTAAATTCAGATATCAGATATTCAGAAATTTTACATGGCCTGCGTATTTCCTTGAGCTTGCATTGCTTTTTGCCGTTTTTATTTTCGGTACTGCAACTAATGGTTCTACAAGATGGCTGAAAATAGCCGGAGTTACTTTCCAGCCTTCGGAAATTGCTAAGCTTGTTATCATTCTTTACATGGCTCATGTCTGCTCCACAAGAGTACGGGCTATGGAGACCATAAAGGGAACAATTGAGATAATGTTTCCGGCGTTCATTTTTATAGGTGCGATAGCTATAGAGAATCTGAGTACAGCGATTATCTGTGCAGGTATAGCTGCCGGAATATGGGTAGTGGTTACTCCTAAGCTCAGATATGTATTCTTTGTTGGTATTATTCTTGTTGCCGGTGGTGCTCTCATGATAATGCTTCAGAGTTATCGTGGTGACAGAATTACAGCGTGGCTGCATCCGGAAACCTCAGAAAAAGGTTATCAGACTATGCAGGGACTTTATGCTATAGGCTCCGGTGGTTTGTTTGGAAGAGGTCTGGGTCAGAGTATTCAGAAACTGGGTTTCATTCCCGAGGCTCAGAATGATATGATCTTCTCAATCATCTGTGAAGAACTTGGAGTAGTTGGAGCTATAGGTCTTATCATAGTATTTCTTATGCTCCTCTGGAGATTTAAATTTATAGCTGAGGGAGCACCTGACAGATATGGTTCTCTTCTTGTTGTAGGAGTTATAGCTCATATCAGTGTTCAGGTACTTATAAACATGTGTGTTGTTACTAATCTTATTCCTAATACAGGTGTAACACTTCCGTTTATCAGTTACGGAGGTACTTCACTGATATTCCTGATTGTAGAAATGGGAATGGTGCTTGGGGTTTCGAGACAGATAGAACCACTCAGTAAATCAGAACAGAAGAATTCATAGATTGTATACATGAGAGCCGGTGGCTCGGGATTATAATGATGAAGAATAGAAAAAAACAGATTGTACTGGCTGTAATCCTGCTGGTGATTGTAGGGGCCTTATATTATCTGAGCACATTTAATATCAAGAATATAAAGGTAAATGGATGCGTTCTTTCTTCGGAGGAGGATATCAAGAAAGCGGTTGAGGACAGCATGATCATGAGTAACACCCTTGTGCTGTATATCCAAAACAAGATCAAGCCGATAGATGATATTCCTTTCGTTGCAAAGGTTTCTTTTGATTATGTTGATAAGAATACTGTTCGTATAGATGTGTATGAGAAATCTGTTGCAGGCTGTATAGAGTACATGGAGAGTTACGTGTATTTTGACAGGGATGGTGTTGTACTTGAAACTTCCAAGAGTAAGTATGACGGTGTTCCGTATATAAAAGGTATTTCAGTAAGCTACTGGCAGCTTGGAGAAGAACTGCCTATAGAGAATAAGAAGAAGTTTGAGAAAATTCTTAATATCACCCAGCTTATTGATAAGTATGAACTGAAAATAGAAGGTATTGAGTTCACGGCAGAAGATGAGATAATACTACGCCATGATAATATTGAGATAGAACTTGGTGATGGAAAGAATCTTCCTATTCAGATGATGAATCTGGGAAATATACTGGCAGAGATAGAGGGCAAGAGCGGTGTTCTGTACATGAAAGAGTTTGATTCTGAGAATTCAACAGCCAGTTTTAAAGTCAGATAATCTGTTAATGGATAAAAATTGATAAAAAAAACAAATTTACATAATATTTTCTTGATTTTTCGTAAAAAGTTTTATACACTATATAAGATAATGCTATAGGTGTATATTTCTATAGTTAAACAAGTATGTAATTTAATTAAGGAGGAAGGAACCTTGCTTGAGATAAAATCAAATGATGAGAAGAACCCTGCAAGAATTCTGGTTATCGGAGTAGGTGGAGCAGGAAATAACGCAGTCAACAGAATGATTGATGAGAACGTTGAGGGTGTTGAGCTTATAGCAATTAATACCGATAAGCAGGCGTTATCTCTCAGCAGAGCTACAACTAAGATTCAGATTGGTGAGAAGCTTACCAAGGGTCTTGGAGCAGGAGCTAAGCCGGAGATCGGAGCTAGCGCAGTAGAAGAGAACAGAGAAGAGATTAACGATATTATTAAGGATGCTGACATGGTATTCGTTACCTGTGGTATGGGTGGTGGAACCGGAACAGGTGCAGCTCCTATAGTTGCAGAGATAGCAAGGAATCTTGGAATCCTTACAGTTGGTGTTGTTACCAAGCCTTTCTCATTCGAAGGAAAGCCTCGTATGGCTAATGCAATGAATGGTATTGCTAAACTTCGTGAGAATGTAGATACACTTATAGTTATTCCTAACGATAAGCTGCTTCAGATATGTGATAAGAGAACAAGTATTCCGGATGCTCTTAAGAAGGCTGACGAAGTTCTTCAGCAGGGTGTTCAGGGTGTTACAGATCTTATCAATAAGCCG
>CACZPG010000303.1 GCA_902782965.1 uncultured Lachnospiraceae bacterium | reverse complement strand
ATATTCATTTTGATAGGAAACAAATATGCGTGAAATAACTTCCATGTACATGGATGAATTAACTGAATATGTTAAAGAGAAGGGCTGGCCGGCTTTCCGTGCTAAGCAGATTTTTGAATGGCTTCATAAGAAGCATGTAACTGATGCTTCTGAGATGACTAATATTTCCAAGGAAATGCGTGAAGCAATAAGTTCGGATATGTGCAAGGCCAAGTATGTGACTCATCAGACTTCGCAGCAGGATGGTACTTCCAAGTTTCTCCTTGAGATGTATGATGGACAGATGATAGAAACTGTATTCATGAAATATCATCATGGGAATTCAATCTGTATCTCTTCACAGGCAGGGTGTGCCATGGGCTGCAGATTCTGTGCATCGACGATAGGCGGATGTATCAGAAATCTGACGGCTGGAGAAATGCTTTGTCAGATATATACGGTTCTGAATATTCTGAATGAGGAAGTATCTAATGTTGTGGTAATGGGAACAGGAGAGCCTCTTCAGAATTATGATGAGCTGATAAGATTTATTAGATTGATTTCTGATAAGAATGGTTATGATATGAGTATAAGGAATATTACCGTATCGTCCTGTGGAATAGTTCCGAATATCAGAAGGCTGGCCGATGAGGGACTTGGAATTACATTTGCGCTTTCGCTTCATGCTCCGACGGATGAGAAGCGAAAGACTCTTATGCCTATAGCTGAGAAGTATAGAATTGATGAGACTCTGGAAGCTACAGATTATTATTTCAGACAGACCGGACGAAGAATAACCATAGAATACAGCCTTATGGGTGGAATAAACGATTCGCAGGAGGACGCGGAGACGCTTGGCAGGCTGCTTTCCGGCAAGGGTTATCATGTAAATCTTATTCCTGTAAACTCAGTGGATGAGCGGGATTTTGTCAAAAGCTCGTCCCAGATTGTGGCTGAATTTAAGAAAATACTTGAAAAATATCGAATAAATGTTACTATTAGGAGAGGTATGGGCAGCGATATTGATGCTGCTTGTGGTCAGCTTAGACGAAAGTATGGTGTTTTGAATTGATTTCTACAGGCAAGACTGATAAGGGCAAAAAAAGAAGTAATAATCAGGATAGCATATTCTTGAGCGATACACCGGTGGGGCCGCTTCCGAATCTGTACATTGTTGCAGATGGTATGGGCGGACACGCAGCCGGAGACTTCGCATCCAGATATGCTATTAGTGTTGTTATTGACTTTATCAGGAAATCAACAGTAAGGAATCCTATATCGCTTCTTAAGAGAGCTTTTGTGTATGCAAGTAATGAGCTTTATAAAGAAGCTGAGAAAGATAAAGATAAGATGGGCATGGGTACAACTATGGTCGCAGCCGTGCTTATTGATAATGAACTGTATGTTGCTAATATTGGTGACAGCAGATTATATCTTATAAATGATGATATAACCCAGATTACTATGGATCATTCTCTTGTTGAAGAACTGATTAGAAGTGGACAGCTGGAGCGGAATAAGGGAAGAAATCATCCTGAGAAGAATATCATTACCAAGGCTATGGGTTCGAGGGATGAAGCCATGCCGGATTTCTTTCAGATAACGCTTTCAGAAGGAGACAAGGTACTCCTGTGCTCTGATGGATTATCAAATATGGTTGAAGATGATGAAATCAGGGATATTGTTGTTGATTATGATGATCCTTATGAGGTTGTGGATTCATTAATTACGAGAGCAAACTATTATGGTGGAAATGATAACATTTCCGTTATAGTTGTTTCTATATGAGAGGTGTAAAATGTTAAAACCCGGTACAATATTAGATGACAGATATGAAATAATAGATGTAGTCGGAACCGGTGGAATGTCTACAGTATATCGAGCTAAAGATGAGAGGCTCAGAAGATATGTAGCTATAAAGGTTCTTAAATCAGATTATAGTTCCGACCAGAATTTCGTATCCAAATTCCGTGCTGAAGCACAGTCTTCGGCTGGACTTACACATCCTAATATCGTAAGTGTTTATGATGTATGCGAAGACGATGGCAGATATTTCATCGTTATGGAACTTGTGGAAGGAATAACTCTTAAGGAGTATATTAACCTGAACGGAAGACTCAATATGGCTCAGGCTATAGATTTCTCCATTCAGATTGCTTCAGGACTTGAGGCTGCTCATGAACATCACGTAATCCACAGGGATATTAAGCCACAGAATATTATTGTATCAAAGAGTGGAAATATTAAGGTAACAGACTTCGGTATTGCTAAGGCTGCTACCTCTACAACTATGTCTACAACCGGAATTGGTTCCGTTCACTATATATCACCTGAACAGGCAAGAGGCGGATACAGTGATGAGAGAAGTGATATTTATTCT
>CACZPG010000302.1 GCA_902782965.1 uncultured Lachnospiraceae bacterium | reverse complement strand
TTCACGGTCTGCAATATAATATTCATGATACTCTTCGTAGTTATAACAATTTATCCTATCCTCAATACACTTGCATTATCCTTTAATGATGGTATTGATGCGGTAAGAGGTGGAATACATATATTCCCAAGAAAATTCTCAATCCATAACTACAAGTCAGTATTTGCCATGAAGAACCTTACAACAGGACTTTTCATTTCAGTTGCAAGAACTGTTCTTGGAACATTGCTGGGCGTAGTTGTAAATGCTATTCTTGCATTTATCGTAAGTAGAAAGAGATTCCTTCTTAAGAAATCTCTTACAGCTTTCTGGGTAGTAACAATGTATGTAAATGGTGGTATGATTCCTGTACTTATTCTTTACAAGAATCTTCACCTTACAAGTACCTTCTGGGTATATGTTATCCCGGGACTTATCTCTGCATTCAACATGCTGGTTATGAGAACCTTCATGGAAGGTATTCCTGATTCTCTTGAAGAAGCAGCTCAGATTGATGGTGCAGGCTATACAACAATCTTCATTAAGGTTATATCACCACTTTGTAAGCCTATGTATGCTACAATAGCTCTTTTCATAGCAGTAGGTCAGTGGAATTCATGGTTTGATACAATGCTCTACAACAGACTTTCATCTCAGTACACAACACTTCAGTACGAGCTTATGAAACTGCTTTCATCTGTATCAAGTCAGTCCAGTAAGTCTGATCCTAACTCAGGTGAGGGCGCTAATCTGCAGCCTGTATCTGTTCGTTCAGCTGCAACTATTGTAACAATGGCACCTATAGTATGTTTGTATCCGTTCCTGCAGAAGTATTTCGTAACAGGACTTACAATCGGTGGAGTTAAGGAATAATTAGAGTTTTATGAATTATTTAGCTAAATTCGGTATAACAGATGAAACTGCCAGAAACAGGTGTATGGAAATATTCAATACCATTTTCTATGGAAATGATGGTGAGAAAGTTTATACACCTGTGGGCGATGATATGGGTTATATCGAGGATACGGGAAATCACGATGTGCGCACAGAAGGTATGTCTTATGGCATGATGATGTGCGTACAGATGGACCGTCAGGACGAATTTGATCGCTTATGGAAATGGGCCAGAACCTACATGTATATGGAGGAAGGTCCTAATCAGGGATATTTTGCCTGGTCTTGTCAGACCAATGGCGAGAAGAATTCCTATGGTGCTGCCCCGGATGGAGAAGAATTCTTCATCATGGATCTCGTTTTCGCAGGAAACAGATGGGGTAACAGAGAAGGAATATTTGATTATCATGCTGAAGCTCGTAAGCTTCTTCATACGTGTATCAATAAAGGCTATGACGGTACTCCGGGAAGAGCAATGTTTGATGCTGAGACCGGATATATAAGATTTATTGCTGAGGAGGATTTTTCAGATCCTTCTTATCATCTTCCTCATTTTTATGAGCTTTATGCTCAGGTGGCTGAACCCGAGGATGCTGAGTTCTGCAAAAGAGCGGCAGCAGCCAGCAGAGAATATTGGAAAAAGGCTTGTCATCCCGAAACGGGCTTGTCGGCTGAATATGCTGAATATGACGGACAGCCTCATAGACCTGACAAGGACTATGATATATACAATGGTCGTCATGACTGGTTTTACAGTGATGCGTACAGAACTATCCTGAATATTGCAATAGACAGTGTTTGGAATGGATGCAGTGACTGGGCTAAAGAGGAAGCAGATAAGTATATTTCCTTCTTCGAAAGACCTGAGAACATGGATGACTGGGATCATATTTTTGAACTCGATGGAACCAAACTCAGTGAAAGTGCTCTTCATCCTGTAGCCATAATTGCTACTAATGCAAGTACAGGAGCTATTCTGGATAATGAGAAAACAGCTAAATGGGTGAGAAGATTTCTTGATACTCCGCTCAGACTCGGAGACAGGAGATACTATGATAACTGCCTGTACTTTTTCTCATACATGATCCTTAGTGGGAATTACAAAATTTGGTAAAGTTAGGAAGCGATGTAAATGGATTTTTTTAAACCGGACAGTGAACTTATGCAGGCTATCAGCAGGGCAGCTGATCTTGCGTGGCTGAATATTCTGTGCTTTATATGTTCTATTCCGGTTTTTACCATTGGCGCTTCCATTTCTGCTAAGTACTATGTTGCCATGAAAATGGAACGTGGTCAGGCACCGGTAGTTACTACTACATTTTTCCGTGCCTTCAAGGCTAATTTCCTTCAGGATCTTAAAATAACATCGATTATGATTCTTATATGCGCCTTTTTCGGCGTAGACTGGTATCTGATCATCAGGTCAAATGCCAACAGCGTGCCGGTAATAGCTGTAGGAATGCTTGCCATATTTACAGCTATGTTTCTGGTAGCGGGTTTCTGTATATTTCCAATGGTATCCAGATTTGAAATGAAAACTTTTGATTCCTTCAGAAATGCACTTATTTTCGGAGTTGTTCATCTTCCGAGAGTATTTCTGGGAATATTTATGGCAGTAATCCCATTTGTAATAGGAATCTGGTATTTCAAATGGGCATGGCTCATATGGCTTTTCGTAGCATGTGTAGCATTGTATTATAATTCAAGATTCTTTATTAAGAGTTTTGATAAGCTGGAAGAGAGAACCTTTGGTAAGAAGGTTGTAGAAGAAGAACCGGAACCGGATTTTGTTGAATTCAATCTGGATGTTCTGGATGAGAAGAAGTCGGATGGTTCAGATACTGCTTCGGAGAATGAAACAGATTCTGAAACAGAGACTGAAACTGAAGCTGAAATATCAGATGATGTTAAATCTGATGAAGAGACTTCGGAAGAAAACGTGGATGCAGGGGGAGGCAGCGAGGAAGCAGTTAAGGAATGATTCACGGACTAACATTTAAAGAATTTATTGAAGAAGAAAAAACCAAGCTCGGCGAAATGACTCAGGCTGAGAAGAAGGAATATTTCAAGGATTATTATCTGAAAACAGTTATATTTGCGGTAATAGTCCTGATACTTCTGATATGGTTATTCGTAGAAATAGGTCTGAATATGCGGCGCAGTGTTGTGGCCGGCGGACTGGTTAATATGGAAATGACCGATGAGGGAACCTTGTTTCTCGGAGATGATTACAGAGAGTATCTGAAGTTGAGTAAATTTACACATAGAGTTTATTTTGCTCAAGATATATTTCTGGATAAGAATGAACCTGAATCCTATACGATTTTTCAGGCAGAGCTTGCTACAAATACATATAACTATTTGATAACAGATGAGGAAGGGCTTGATTTTATAACCGGAATTGATTGTCTTGCGGATCTGGACGAAATTCTGGATGCAGATGTATCCGGTAAACTGACGGACAAAAAAATATATAAAAAGTCAGGGGAATCAGATAAAGAAATAGCTGCAGCTATTGATATAACTGATACAGCCTTTACGAAAGACTATATAAAAACAGGGGAAAAAGTATATTTCGTCATTTCAGGCAAGACTGAGGAATATGATTCAGGTATCGGAATCCTTAAGTATATTCTGGAGAAGAAGTGATAGATAATTATTAAGTACTTAAACCTCCTTAAAATATTTTTTGATGGGCGTATCTTGTGCGGGATACGCCCATTTATTGTTCTAATGTTATATATATAGTGAGGTAGCTAATAATATGAATGAGAATGTGAGAAAAGAAGGTGTAAATCCATATCTCCCGTCATGGGAGTATATCCCGGATGGGGAGCCATATGTATTCGGAGACAGAGTCTATATTTATGGTTCACATGATATTTATGATGGCCATGTATTCTGTCTTGGCGATTATGTCAGCTATTCAGCTCCTGTAGATGATCTGGGGAACTGGAGATATGAAGGTGTC
>CACZPG010000301.1 GCA_902782965.1 uncultured Lachnospiraceae bacterium | reverse complement strand
TGATATCTGGCAATTTCCATTTTGACATTGCTGTCCACAGAGGTAACTATCTCCTCCCGGGGTCTTGCCACATAGTATCCCTGAATAAGGTCGGCACCGAGCCTGATAACTGTTGCCAGTTCATCTGTCGTTTCGACACCCTCGGCAAGTGCGAGAATATTATTGGCATGACAGAAATCAATAACTTCTCTTACAAAATGCTGCTTCTGAGAACTGTTCTGGATTTCCGAAAGAAGCGACCTGTCGATCTTCACAATATCCGGCATATATCTCAGCAGATTACTTACATTAGAATAGCCTGTTCCGTAATCATCTACCGCAAGACCTATACCAATTCTTCTATACTGTGCCTTCAGCTCTTCCAGTTCATTATCCGTAAGCTCAGCCTGTTCAGTAAGCTCTACTACAGCCCTTCCTGACTGACTCTTCAGCATTTTCTCTATTTTTACGAAATCATTGTATTCAAGTTTACTTCCCGGAATACTGTTAATGAATACCTTCCTATCAGCGAAGATATCACTTTTCTCATCTACTATATTCAGGACATTTATAAATGTAGCCTTCTCCACATCACTAAGTCTTCCCAACGCATCAGCAAGTCTGATAATCTCAAGAGGAGGAATGAAATTAGAGGAGCCGGATCTCATAAGCGCTTCATAGGAATAGATTTCTCCATCTACAGCATTAACAATAGGCTGGAAATGATATTTAAGAAGATTCTCATTGAGTATTTTCTCCACCTCTGCGAGATTTTCCTTGTCCTCTTCAGCTACCAGATACTCCTTACTCATTGAGGGATTTTCAGGAAGAATCGGGAATTTAGCCCGCTTCTGGAGATTAATACTTTTATCAAGAATATTAAACGCACTAAGTCTCCGGAAACTTTCAAGCGCTCTGGCAATGGAAGTCAGCCAGAGTCTCTCCGCCTCTCCAAACATTTCATCTTCCACATCATATCCAAGGACAGCATATCCATAGGATTTATCTTCGAAGAATAATGGTGAAAACATATAGACTCTCGGTTCACCATCATTTCCATTCGGAAGCATTTCTCCCGACTCAAAAATCCTGTCGATTCCCACTCCGGATACAGAAGAATCATCCTCATAATAAGAGAGAACATTTATCATCTGTTTCGAATAACCTATTGCAGGGAATTTATTCTCTAAAATACAGTCTTCTTTTAACCACTGATTATTCAGGCATATTTCCAGATGTTTGATTTCTCTCAGGAAATATATATGCTCAAATGCCGTTCTGAAAAGGTCCTCCAGGGAATCTGCCAGAAGAAGGTCCTCCATCAGATAATTATGGATTGAATAATACCCTTCTTCGGAATTTTTGGACATCCACCGGCTTCTTTTCTTATTCAGCACCTCATGTAAATCCGCCTCACATCCACAGCTTTCTCCAATATATATACTGGCTTCCGGATTCGGTTCAGGAACCTCTTCATTATTCAATAAATGTTGAACTGCCTGAACTGCATATTTGCAATAATAACCGGCAGGAATATAAGTTGACGTCAATGACTTAGGGCTCATCTGCCCTTCCTCAGTAGTCCCGTATCCGACAAGCAGAATATCCTCCGGAATCCTGACACCATTCTTCTCCATTTCGTCAGCAAAGCCTATTGCCATACAATCATTGGCGCATACCATAGCTTTCGGTAAATTATCACGATTTCTAAGAAGAGCCTCTGCACATCCGGTTCCACTTGTATACCAGAAATCACCATAAAATATCCTGTCCTCTCTTACTTCTATCTGATGATCGAGCATAGCCTGCCAGTAGGCCTCAATCCTTCTGCGAGAATGGACATGATTCCGTCTGCCTGTAAGATAGGCAATATCCTTAACTCCATGTTTTTCAATCAAATGGGAAACTGTAGAATAAACAGATGAATAACCATCTGTCCAGAAATTATAGAAATACTCACTGTCTGTATCAATACAGACTACGGGGCCCGGAAATCTTTCATGAATTCTGTCTTCAATCTTCTTCTCAACTCCGGGTGTCTGAATAGTATCTGATAGAATAATGACTGCATCGAACTTTTCATAGTTGATCAAATTAAATATATTTGAGTCACCCTCTTCACGATCTTTATTATTCTGATACTTTATGAACATAGAAAAAACATAGACATCAAACCCTTGGCTTGTTGCCTCTCTTGAAGCCCCCACGATAAACTCGTGCTGATATGATTCCTCAGCCTGTCCTAACAGGATTGCAATCTTTCTTCTCTTCATATGCATAACCCCATGAGAGAATTATGACAGTTGAAATCTTTTCCAGCTGTCATATCTCTCAGTAATCACCCCAAAATGTAATTCATCTAAGCAGCCTTGTTTTCTGCTACAACTTCATCAAAGGTTTTAACTACCTCGTCTTCCGGTGCAGGTGTAAGAACGCTTACAATTACGATAAATATTATTGCTACAAGGAATGCAGGAGCAAGTTCATACAGATTCCATGCTCCGCCCATAGGACGAACACCATATTTCCATACGAATACCATTATCGCACCTGAGAGCATTCCGGCGATACATCCGTATTTATTTGTTCTCTTCCAGAACAGTGACATCAGCATAGCCGGTCCGAATACCGCTCCAAATCCGGCCCATGCAAAGGATACAATATTAAATACAGAACTTGATGGATCCCAGGCAATTACAACTCCCAGAATTCCGACTATAACGAGTGTGAGACGTGCTGTAAGCATAGCAGCTGTATCACTAAGCTTGATCTTACATACATCCTGAAGAATGTTTTCTGAAACTGCTGAAGAAGCAGCAATAAGCTGAGAGTCAGCAGTTGACATCGTTGACGCAAGAATACCGGCAATAATAAGTCCGGCAATAAGTGCATAGCCGAAGCCATTCTGTGATATATGATCTGCAAGAACGACAATAAGCTTCTCAGATTCAGAAGTAGCTGTAAGATCAGCCTTATCCATGAGAAGGTCCAGAGCTCCTACCTCAGTCATAGCACGACCTACAACTCCGAGGAATGTTGCTACTCCAAGAGAGATAACTACCCATACAGATGCAACTCTTCTTGACAGCTTAAGCTTATTTGGATCCTCAATAGCCATGAATCTCAGAAGAATATGTGGCATTCCGAAATATCCAAGACCCCAGCAGAACATTGTTATCTTATTGAAAAGGCCATATGGTGCACCTTCATTTACATACTGTGTTACATCATCTGCAGCAGCATTAATGTGTGTGCCGCTGACTTCAAGATAACCCTTAAGGTTGTTAGCATTTTCTATTACTGCACTCATTCCGCCTGCATGGTTGATTCCATAGAACAGAACTATTATAAGAGCAATACTCATTACGATTGACTGAATAAAGTCAGTAGTTGATGCAGCAAGGAATCCACCTGTTGTGGTATAGCCTACAATTATTATTGCAGAAACCACCATAGCCAGCTGGTAATTAACTCCGAAAAGC
>CACZPG010000300.1 GCA_902782965.1 uncultured Lachnospiraceae bacterium | reverse complement strand
TGCATTTTTGCGCTTTTGGAGGATAGAAATGAAAAAACAGATAGAAGAAAACTGGGATCAGATACTGGATATTCTTGAATCTCACTATGATGTATCCAATATAATTATCAAAACCTGGATACGTCCTCTTAAAATATATGATATCAAAAATAACAATATTTATTTCTATGTTGAAGAGAAGCTTGGAAAGGACGGAGTCGATTATCTTACACGCAAGAGATATGATATTTTCCTTCTTTCTGCTATAAGAGAATTCTTCAACGATCCGTCTATTGAATTAGTAATAGATGAAAGATACAAATTTGTTGTTAATGAGAACAGTAATGAAGAAGAATCTATTTCTATAGATAATCCTTACAGTGCTGATTATTATGCTGCAGTCAAGAAGAGTAATCTTGATCCTAACTATACATTTGAGAATTTCGTTATTGGTGAAAGTAACAGGCATGCTTATGCAACCTGTACTGCTGTAGCGGATCTTCCAAGTCAGGATGCTCTTAATCCACTTTTCCTTTATGGTGGTTCCGGACTTGGTAAGACACATCTTATCCAGTCTATAGCACATTTCATTCTTCAGCATAATCCATCTATGAATGTTCTCTATGCTTCATCAGAGAAATTTACAAATGATATTATTACCGCAATTCAGAATAATAAAACAGATGAATTCCGTCAGAAATATCGTCAGGTAGATGTACTTATAATAGATGATATTCAGGAAATAATAGGAAGAGAAAGAACTCAGCAGGAATTCTTCAATACTTTTAACTTCTTATATGAAGAGAAAAAGCAGATCATCCTTTCATCAGATAGACCACCTAAAGAAATGAAACATCTGGAAGAAAGACTTCTCTCCAGATTTGAGTGGGGTGTTCCTATAGATATTCAGGCTCCTGATTATGAAACAAGAGTAGCAATCCTACATAATAAAGCAGTAAAGCTTGATCTGAAGGATCTGCCTGAATATGCCTTTAATTATATTGCAGAGAATATACATTCTAATGTAAGACAGCTGGAAGGTGCTCTTAATACTATCAGAGTCTATCTTAGAATTAATAATATCTATCTTAATCCTAATAAGAGTGAGGATGAAGAATATAAAACAGAAATAATGGATACCATTAAAGATGCTCTTAAAGATCTTATTTCCGATAATTCTGATAATAATATTACTCCTGATAAGATATTATCAACAGTTTCTGAACATATGAATGTTAGTATAAACGATATCCAGTCTTCTAAAAGAAGTAAAGATATAGCTATTGCAAGACAGACTGTTATGTATCTATGCCGCAATCTTACTGACAAAAGCCTTCAATCAATAGGTGAATCAGTAGGAGGTAAGGATCACGCTACAGTTTATAATGGAATAAAAAGAATCGAAGAGAAAATTAAGAATGATTCTTCCTTCGAAGCAAAGGTAAATGTGATAGTTACCAAGCTTAATCCACAACAATAAAAGTTAATTAAAGCAATACAAAAATAATTATAAACACCTGAGAATCATCTGTTTACTTATGGTTAAGGGTTATTTCAACAAATCAACAATGCTTATTATTACTATAACTAATTAAATATATATATTAGATAATCTGCAGCGTTCGCAACTTCGATTATTTAATGAAAAGTCATGGAGGAAACTTAAATTATGAGAATCAAATGTAAAAAGAATAATCTTCAGTCAGGAATTAATATAGTTTCTAAAGCTGTAGCAGCTAAAACAACTAAGCCTATACTTGAATGTATACTTCTTGAAGCAAAAGGTGGAGAACTGAAGCTTACAGCTAATAACCTGAATCTCGGAATAGAAACATTTATTGAATGTACTATATTAGAAGAAGGTATTGTTGCTATAAATGCCAAGCTTTTCTCTGATATTATAAGAAAGCTTCAGGATAGTGAAATAGATATCGAAACTAATTCAGATTACAAAACTATCATTACCTGTGAGAAATCACGTTTCAGTATTCCATGCTGGACAGGTGAAGATTTTCCTGAACTCAGCTCCGTAAATAAGGAGAAGAGCATAGTTCTTTCACAGCTTGGACTTAAAGATGTTATCAGACAGACTATTTTCTCAGTATCTGATAATGAGAATTCAAAGCTTATGAGTGGTGAGCTTTTTGAAGTAAAGGATAATGTTCTTTCAGTAGTTTCTCTTGATGGACATAGAATATCCATGAGAAAGGTTGCTCTTAAAGGTGATAATTCTGATGTAAGTGCAGTTGTTCCAGGAAAAACTCTTCAGGAAGTAAGTAAGATAATAAGCGGAGATGCAGAATCAGAAGTTACATTATATTTCGCAGATAAGAATCTCAGCTTCGAATTTGACAGAACAAGAGTAGTATCAAGATTAATAGAAGGAGAGTATTTCAAGATAGCTCATATGCTTTCAATGGATACAGATCTTCTGGTAAAGGCTAACAGAAGTGAATTAATAGGTTGTATTGACAGAGCTTCTCTTCTTATCCAGGAAACAGACAGAAAGCCTATTATTGTAAGTGTTAAGAATGATAATAATCTGTATATCAGACTTGATACTAATATGGGATCTCTTAATGAAGAAATGGAAATAGAAAAAGAAGGTGGAGAAATAATTATTGGTATTAATCCTTCCTTCGTAATGGATGCTCTCAGAGTTATAGATGATGATAAAGTAAATATTTATATGAAGGATTCTAAGAGTCCATGTCTTATCAAGGATAATGAAGAAACCTTCTCATATATAATTCTGCCTATCAATATTAATCCTGATGCATATTAGAATATAGTAGTTGATAAATATATTTAATACTCGCAGCATTAATATTGTTAATTAAAAATGAGAGAAAATATGAATAATATAGAAATAAATATAAGAGAAAATGAAGAATTCATCAAACTTGGACAGGCTATGAAGAAGGCAGGTCTGGTTGATTCCGGTGTGGATGCAAAGTTTCTGATTCAGGATGGTCAGGTCAAAGTTAATGGCGAGGTTGATACCAGAAGAGGTAAGAAACTCTATCCGGGAGATACGTTTGAATATAATGGAAATACTGTCAAGGTAAATTAGAATTAGGAGTTATTAGTTGATAAATAATGTATGTTGAATCCCTGGCTCTGCAAAACTTTAGAAATTATGAAAAGCTTGATATAAGATTCAGTGATAATGTTAATATTCTCTATGGAGATAATGCTCAGGGAAAAACTAATATTCTTGAAGCAATTTTTATGTCGGCTACAACTAAATCCCACAGAAATTCCAAAGATAAAGATATTATAAGATTTGGAAATGATGATTCTCATATAAGGGTTGAACTTAAGAAAAGAGATGTAGGTCATAGAATTGATATGCATCTGAGGAAGAACCAGGCAAAGGGTGTTGCAATAGACGGAATTCCTATCAGAAGATCAACTGAGCTTTTCGGTCTTATAAATATAATTATGTTTTCTCCCGAAGATCTGTCTGTTGTTAAGAACGGACCCGGTGAAAGAAGACATTTCATGGATATGGAGATATGTCAGCTGAGTCGTATATATTACAGCAATCTCCAGAAATTTAATAAGATTCTTGATCAGAGAAACAGCCTTCTTAAACAGATTTATTATAATAATAATTCTGATATGATGGATACCCTTGATATATGGGATGATCAGCTGATTGAGGCCGGTATTTCCATAATTAATGAGAGAAATAATTTCATAGAAATGATAAATGAAATTATAAGAGATATTCACAAAAATATAACTTCAGATAAAGAAGAGATTATTATTAAATATGAGCCTAATGTTAAGGCAGAAATGTTTGAGAGAACTCTGAAAGATAAGAGACAGCTTGATCTGAAGAATACAGTAACTATGACCGGTCCTCACAGGGATGATTTCGGTATATTCGTTAATAATAATGATGTAAGAGTATATGGATCCCAGGGCCAGCAGAGATGCGCAGCTCTTTCACTGAAGCTTGCAGAGATAGAGCTGGTTAAGAAAATAATAAATGATAATCCAATACTTCTTCTGGATGATGTAATGTCAGAGCTTGATTCGAAGAGAAGAGATGCTCTTCTCAGCAGTATAGGAAATATTCAGACGATAATTACCTGTACGGGATATGATGATTTTATCCGCCAAAGAATAAATGTGGATAAAATCTACAGAATCAGCGAAGGAAGAATTATTTAATGACATAAGTGTCATAATAAAGATAAAGATTTATATCCATTTATGGAGGTAAGAAATGAGCGAAGAGCAGAAAAATGTAGAATATGGAGCTGACCAGATACAGATTCTGGAAGGACTGGAAGCAGTTCG
>CACZPG010000299.1 GCA_902782965.1 uncultured Lachnospiraceae bacterium | reverse complement strand
ATTACGGAGAACATTCTGTGGCGGTTGACTGGCTTATTTCTAAGGATAAGGTAAATGGAATAATGGGAACGGGATTAATTGATGTAACAAATAAGTCTAAGTAATATATCAGTTTATGAAATATTCGTGTTAAAGAACCGGCTTCTGAATTCTCTTGGGGTAAAGCCTGTATGTTGATGAAACATCTTGGTAAAATGACTCTGAGAGCAGAAGCCGAGAGAATATGCTATCTGAGAGTAGGAATAGTCTGTTTTGGTCAGTAATGCCTTCGAGGTTTTTATACGTATATTTATGAGATAATTTCCGAAGGTTTCACCGGTTTCCTTTTTGAAAAGAGCCGCCAGGTAACATGGATGAAGATATACCTTGTCGGCTAAATCCTCCAAAGTAATCTTTTCATTAAAATGAGAGTCTATATAGTTCAGACAGAAGAGAATCTGTTTGGAGTACAGACTCTCTTTTTTGAATTCTCTGACAGTTTCAACGAATACAGTCCATACCTCTCGGTTTAGTTCCTTAATCTCGTCCATGGTAGTTGCAACGTCAGCTTTCTGGATATACACGTCTGAGATTGAATAAACTGTTTCCTGAGGTACTCCGGCCTCAATTATATAACGTGTAGCCAGTCCGGTATTGATTATAAAAAGATATCTGAGATTTCGGAGAGGATTTTTGGAAAGGGTTCCCTGAATTTCCGCATCAAGTATACTTACAGAATCCTCGACAGCTCTCATGTCTCCGTTCATAAGAAGATGAAATCTTCTGGATTCATCCTGATAGGTTGTATGGATAAAACCTGTTTCAGCATTTTCATGCATAAGCTCTCTGATCTCATCAAAGTTTATAGCTCTTTTCTTTTGAGAAACTTCGTTTTTCATATCCATAACTCCCTTCTACTAAATTAAGATTATAACATAATTATTAAGATTGTGATATACCGATTTTCGGCTTCAATGTATTGTAAATGGTAATAGATTTTTTCGTATCAGAGTTGGGGGATTAGAATGGATATTTTGTTTTGTGAAGGATCTAAAAAAGAGGTGTTTACACTGACTGACGAGGCGATGAAGGATCTGGCACTGGATGAGATTGTAAATGATATGGCTGTACGTGAGGAAGAAAGACTGATCATAAAGAAGGTTCTTTCGGAAATTCCGCAGGATGTGGCGGATATTGAATACAGAAGAGAAATAATGACAGATCTGCTAAGTTCCGAGGAACTGACCTTAAAGCTGGATGAAGCTCTTGGTCAGATAAAGGTTCTCAGAAATTATAAAAGTAACCGTATCATGCATGAGAATTCAGAAGTTACGGTATATTCTCTTCTTCAGGATATGCGTGAGCTGGGAGTATATGTAGGACTTGTAGAGAAAATCTCTGAGTGTCTGAAAGATATGGACATTTCTTCGAGAGGACTGGTTGATCTTCGCGACCAGCTGCAGAGTATTACTAAGGAGAAGGATTTTGCGGAGGCTAAGAAGGCTGTTGAGAAGCTTATTGATGAATTATCAAATGTAAGAAGCCTGATGGTGGGAATCAATCTTACTCCGGATCTGAATATCAGGGAAATAGTGGATGTTGAATTTAATGATTATTATTTCAAACCAAGACTCAGTTTCGTTGAGATGGCCGCCGGAATGTTCTTTATTCAGGCTTCGGGTACCTCTAATGGTGGCGCGAAACTGCCTATTAATCCTTTTGATAATATAAGAGATCCGGATCAGCTCCTGGCACAGATGGCTCCTCTTATGAATAAGCGCCTGAAGAAATATTTCGGTCTGCTGAAGAGAACTCTGAGCAGACATATTAATATCGATGGATACGTTGTGACAGAACTTCTGGAAGGTCTTACATTTTATGTGACTATGGCCAAGTATGCCAGACGTATCAAGGAACTTGGATACTCTATATGTATGCCTGAGATGAAAGCTGAACAAGGCTTCTCACTGAAGGATTTCTATAACATCCGACTTGTGATCAGAGGTGAGAAAAACATAGTACTTAATGATTTTGATTTTACGAAGAAAGAGCGACTGTTTATTCTGACGGGACCTAACCGTGGTGGCAAGACAATACTTGAGCAGGGCATCGGGATAGCTGCACTGATGGCGGCATCAGGAGCATTTGTTACGGCTAAAGAATGTGAGGGCATACCTTTTCGGAAGATACTCACTCATTTTCCTCAGGATGAGAATCTTACAATCAATTACGGAAGACTCGGGGAAGAGGCGATACGTGTCAGGGAGATTGCAGCTCAGGTAGATGATGGTTCTCTGGTGCTTTTTAATGAGACATATTGTACAACAAGTGCCGATGACGGACTGTATCTGTCAAAAGATCTGATGCATTTTCTCAAGGAAAAAGGTGCATATACAATCTTCAATACGCATATTCATGCCCTTGCGAGTGATATTGATGAAATGAATAAATGGGCCGGAGAGAGTGAGGTGGTCAGCATTATCATGGAGATTGCTGATGAAATTAATACCTTCAAAGTTAAGAGGAGTACCCCGGACAGAAATTCGCATGCGAAGAACGTTGCGCTTAAATATGGAATAACCTATGAACAGATGAAAGGTTAATCGGATAAAGTATAAATAGTTTTCAGAATTTTTTATTTCAGAAGTGAGAATTTTATGATATAGTAAACTGCGAACAAGTGTTGTTCGCAGTTTTTGTATAATAGGAAAATGCATTTTCTATTATAATAAAAATCGCTTCGTTAAGGATGCGTCTCGGAGCGCAAGGGAGATAGATGCTCAACATATTAGAGATTTGAGAGGAAGATGACTTGCATCTTAGAATAGGTAAGACGGGAAGATTATTTAGAATAATATGTAT
>CACZPG010000298.1 GCA_902782965.1 uncultured Lachnospiraceae bacterium | reverse complement strand
CAGTATCTGATCCCAGTTTTCTTCTATCTGTTTTTTCATTTCTATCCTCCAAAAGCGCAAAAATGCACTTCTATATTCTACTACAAAGAGATGCTTTTAACAAGTTTTAAAGAATACCCCTATTAGTTCATTATGTAAATTTATAATATTTTTTTTGTTAATAAATATTTTTGTAAAAATGCTTTAAAAATCTAAAATTTATGGCTTTACAAACACAAATAAACAAAAAATAAGGTAGTTATCAACAATTAATAAACAAAATGTTAATAACTTATGTTAACGAAATAATTTTTTGTGTATAACTTATATGCCGGAAAAGGCTTAATTTACTTGACTTTTATGGTCTATAAAAATATAATAGTGTAGATTTGCCCTCATTAAAGGGTAAAAATATATAAGAAAGGAAAATAAATATTATGAAGATGACATTTCAGCCAAAGAAGAGAACAAGATCAAAGGTTCATGGTTTCAGAAAGAGAATGAGCACAGCCAATGGACGTAAGGTTCTTTCACGTAGACGTGCAAAGGGCAGAAAAGCTCTTACTGCTTAAGTCTATGAATGGAATTAATTCACTTAAAAACTCCAGAGAGTTCAGCCAGGTGTATAACCACAGAAAATCGTTGGCAAACAAATATTTAGTGATGTACATTCTACCAAACGACCGGATGTACAGTAGAATCGGAATCTCTGTGAGTAAGAAGGTCGGTAATAGTGTTGTTAGACATAGGATTGTTCGTTTAATAAGAGAGAGTTACAGATTAAATAAGGAATTAATCAGCTCAGGCTATGATATAGTTGTTGTAGCACGTAATACGGCGAAGGGAAAGAACTTTCAGGTTATAGAAAGTGCTTTCCTGCATTTATGCCGAAAGCATAATATTGTTGAATAGGTTTCTTCCTATTTATATGTAATCTCTGATGAATGATTGTAATTATGAAAAATATTTGTATTACTATTATCAAATTCTACAGAAAACATTTGTCTCATTTGAAGGGACATGGAACGTGTATCTTCTACCCCACTTGTTCAGAGTATGCAATTCAGGCATATGAAAAGTATGGTTTCATTAAAGGAACTATTCTTTCTATTTGGAGGATACTAAGATGTAATCCATTTAATAGAGGTGGATATGATCCGGTTCCATAGAGGAGTTCATAAATGATATTAACACAAAGCAGCGGAATGATAATGGGTCCGGTAAGTAAATTACTGGGTTTTATATTTAATGCCATTTATAGCTTATTTAATGGTATGGGCGTTGAATCTATTGCCCTCAGTATAGTTGTATTTACCGTTATCGTACGTTTAATATTGTTCCCATTTAATATTAAGTCAACAAGATCTTCAAAGATTCAGCAATACTTAAAACCGGAATTTAATAAGATTAATAAGAAATACAAAGGCAAGAAGGATCAGGATTCTATGCTTGCCCAGCAGAGAGAAACCAGAGAACTGCAGGAAAAGTATGGTATTAAGATGTCTCAGGGATGTCTTACATCACTTGTTCAGTTTCCTGTATTTATCGGTCTTTATAATGTAATTCAGAATGTTCCGGCATATGTTCCGAAGATTAAAGCCTTATATCAGCCAATTGCAGAAGCAATTATCAAAACAGATGGCGGATATAAATTGTTATATGATTTTGTTGAAGCTAAGAATGTTCCTAGATTTGTAACCAAGCAGTTAATTGAATTTTCTACTTCAACAGATATTAAATCAGCAGAGGGTATTAAATCCTTAAACAGTGTAATAGATGTACTTTTCAGAAGTAGTGAATCTATTATGGGTAAAATATCTGAGCTTTTCTCAGCTAATCCTGATGTTGGAAGACTTATATCAGAGAATCAGGAAAATATTTTACGAGTTAACAGATTTATATTCGGAATTAATCTTTCAGAAGCTCCAGGCTTTAAATTATCACCAGCTATAATTATTCCTATAGCTTCATTTTTGTGTCAGCTTCTTGCTATGCTTGTTACTCCGATGGCAGAAACAGGTGATCCACAGCAGGATGCGCAGATGAAATCTATGAAGAGGACAATGTATTTTATGCCTATTATGTCCCTCATAGTTACTATAACTGCTCCTGCAGGTCTTGGTATTTATTGGGCAACTTCTGCATTTATAAGTTTCCTTATTACAGTATTTACCAATAAGTATTATGATCATGCTGATATGGAAAAGATTATTGCTGTACAGCAGGAAAAAGCGGCTAAGCAGATTGCTAAGAGGAAAGAAAGCGGTAAGAAATCATTTTCCGAAAGATTTATGGAAGCTGCAATGGGTCAGCAACCTGAACCTGAGCAGAATACTACTGTTTCAAAAAACAGAACACTTAATAAGTATGGATCTATGAATCTTAAGAATTTTGATTCTAATTATGCTGATAATTCGGATTCTGATAATAATGCTGAATCAGATTTTAATACTACAACAAAAAGTCCTAAGAAAGGTTCACTTGCAGATAAAGCAAATGCAGTGAAACGTTTCAATGATTCGGGGGTATAAATAATAATGGAATTTAGAGAGTTTTCAGGAAAAACAGTTGATGATGCAATAATTGAGGCAGCAACAACTCTTGGAATTGCCAGTTCAGAACTGGATATAGAAGTAGTAAGTAAGGGTACAGGAGGTTTCCTTGGTATCGGAGCTAAGCCGGCTGTAATCAAAGCTAAGGCTAAGAAAGAAGTTAAGGATGATATAGAAGATATTCTTGGTACTGTAAAGAAGCCTTCAAGAAATGGAAGAAAATCTTCCGGAGCTAAACCTGCCCCAAAGAAAACTGAAGAAACTAAGGAAAATAAAGAAGTTAAAGAAACTCAGACAAAGGCAGCTCCAAAGAAAGAAAAGATTGAAGAGCCTGTATTTGAGGAACCAAAAGAAGATTATTCAAAGAAAGCTGAAAAAGTTGAAAAAGAAGAAAAAATAGAGAATGTTCAGATAGATGAATCTATAATAGATGAAACTAAAGAATACCTCGTAAAGCTTTTTGCAGCTATGGAAATGGAAGCAGATATCGATATTACTCTTGATAAAGCATCCAGAACATTGAATATAGACGTGGAAGGCCCTGAAATGGGTATAATTATTGGTAAGCGTGGTCAGACACTTGATTCTCTTCAGTATCTCATAAGCTTATATGTTAATAAGAAAAGCGATACTTATATAAGAATTAAGCTTGATACAGAGAATTACAGAGAAAGACGTAGAGAGACACTTGAAAATCTTGCTAAGAATATTGCTTATAAGGTTAAGAAATCAAGACGTCCATTCTCTCTTGAACCAATGAATCCATATGAGAGAAGAATAATTCACTCAACACTTCAGAGTGACAGATATGTAACAACCAAATCAGAAGGTGAAGAACCATATCGTAAGGTAGTTATTTATCCTAAGAGAAATAACAGATAGTCTGATTATAATTCAATGTAAATAGAGAAGGTGAGTCTGACATAAAGTCTGACTCACCTTTTTGCATTATTAATAACTAATTATCATCAAATTAATTTTATGACCAAGACCTGAGAATTTCTTCTCATATTCAGTCATGATATTACCTTCATTATATTCACTGTTATGAAGATCTCTTGTAAGAACGTGTATATTCCAGTTATTTTCTTTAGCTGAATCAACAGAGAAATCAAAGAGCTCATTATTGTCGGTTTTAAAAGCCACTCTTCCACTCGGTTTCATTATATTTATATATCTTTCAAGGAATCTTCCGGAAGTGAGTCTTCTCTTCGCATTTCTATCCTTAGGCCAGGGATCGGAAAAATTCAGATAAATATAGTCGATTTCATCTTTATCGAATACATTTTCAATATATTCAGCATCCATTCTTATAAAAAATAAATTTTTAAGGGGACGTTCATCGGAAGAATTATATTCCTGCTCAAGCTTTTCTATTGCACGAATAAGAACACTTGAATATTTCTCTATACCAATATAATTGATATTAGGGTTTCTTCTGGCAGATTCAATGATAAAGGTACCCTTTCCCATTCCTATTTCAATATGAATGGGATTATCATTTCCAAATAATTCATGCCACTTACCTTTCATTTGTTCCTCATCATGAACAACAAAAATGCTTTCTGCAATAGCTTCCCTGGATCCGGGAACATTTCTTAATCTCATAGTTTCTCTCTTTCTAATTTTATGATGTGGGTTTCAAAATACTTTTCCTGCAAGCAGAAAAATATTTTGACTTTTGCCACTTATGTCATATTTATTAATTATTGTAGTATATATGAATCATATAGTAATGTCAAAAGATGATGTAGGTGTCAAAAGATACTTGACTATAAAAAACCTTCTATCTATAATTATATAATCTATGCGTAAGCAAGATAAATACAGTATTTCATGGTTAAGGAAATATAAATATGTTTCGAATAAATCGAAGAAGCTTATATATTTCTATATCAGTTCTTCTTATAATAATTATGGTATATACACCTTTTATAAATGTATGTGCTGTTTCTCAAAATAATACAAATATAAGTTCATTTAAAAATACTATAGATATTCCCGGAAATGCAAGTGCATCCGATGCTGATTATATTCCTTCAGATGCGCCGGTCATTAATGCTCAATCAGCTATTGTTATGGACATTGATACAGGGGATATATTATATGAAAAGGCTGCTTATACTGAACGTTATCCTGCAAGTATAACAAAGGTTCTTACATGTCTTATTGCAATTCAGAATGGAAATGTTAATGATACTCTGACTATTTCTGAAAGTGTAATGAATCAGACTGAAGAAGGTAGTTCATCCATAGGCCTTGTAGCCGGTGAACAATTGACGTTAAGAGATGCATTATACGGAATGATGCTTAATTCAGGTAATGAATGTGCTCTTTCAATTGCAGAATATATTGGCGGATCTACAGAAGGATTTGCTGATATGATGAATAATACTGCAAGAGAACTGGGTTGTAAGGCTTCACATTTTGTTAATCCAAATGGTCTTCAGAATGAAGAACATTATACCTGTTGTTATGATATGGCTCTTATTGGAATAGCAGCTTATCAATATCCTGAGTTTAAGAAGCTGATATCTTCACAGAGCTATACTATTCCGGAAACAAATTTGAATGAAGCCAGGGATTTATGGCAGGAAAACCGACTTATATACTCCGGAAATGGAGAATACTATTATCAGTATTCAACAGGTGGTAAAACCGGATATACTACTACTTCTCTTGCTACCTTGATTTCATTTGCTGAAAGAGACGGAAGAAGACTTGTTACAGTAGTAATGAAATGTGATCCAACTACGGAATCATATTTAGATACAATAAAACTTGATGAATTTTGTTTTAATAGTTATAAGTTATGTAAACCACTATTTGATTTTGATATAAATGAAAAAAATCAGAATAATATTCTTGTATTGAATAATTATTATAATGATTTGAATCATGATCTTATTAAATATTATGTAAACCAATCCTATTCTTTTTATACCAGGTCTCTGGTTAAGGATACTGATATCACCAAAAGAATAAATTTCTATAGTCAACCTGTTGATAACGTAGCCGGAAAGATAGAATTTCTATATGAAGGAAAGGTAATTGGTGAAACAGAGATAACTGATACTGTTCCATATGTTGAGGCATCTTCCACAGATGCGCTTAAATCAATTGATCATGAAGAAAAACCGGATACAACTCTTAAAGAAAAACTGATCAAGATTATTGAAATTACAATTATATCTATTCTTGTAGTTTTAAGCATAATTGTTTTTGTTCTAATACATAAGTGGAACGCTGCCAGGGAAACAAAGAAAACAGTTAAATATTATCCTGTTAAAAGAGATATAAGAAGGAATAATCAGAAAAAATCTAAAAAATCAGATAAAAATAATGATAATTCTGAAGAAAAAGATAATAAACAGAGAATAATAGTTTTAGGAAAAGATGGTAAGGAAGTTGTTAATCGATTTAAGAGGTAGATAATATGACTAGTGAGTTTAAATATGTAATAGAATCGAATGAAGAAAATCTGACATATTTTAATAAGTTATTCATTGAGCATGAAAGTAAGCTCAGAGAATATAAAGAATCACTTGCTAAAATTAATTTCAGACTTGATGAACTAAACAGAACCAAGAATATATATTCTCTGAATATAGATTCAAGGAAAAGTGTGTTCAGTCCCATCAGAGAAAAACATGATGAAAATAATAAAGAATCAAGAATTCTTGAAGAGATTGAAAGTCTTACTGCAGAACAGGATGAGTATGAAGAATTAATAGACAATGAAACTTCATATCTTAAAACAATTGCAAGAAAAATAAAGAAGCTTGTACTTGCCAAAACAGTTATACAGGAAATATATTCAGGCAAATTAACAACGGATGATATTATTAATGAAAAGAAAAGAAATCCTTATAATATATCCAGCTTAAACACAACTAATCATGAGAGTTATAT
>CACZPG010000297.1 GCA_902782965.1 uncultured Lachnospiraceae bacterium | reverse complement strand
CCTTCTTATCTTCAAGGTCAGTTCCCTTCTCAGGAACCGAGGTTACCGGGGCTGCCACTTCTTTAATTTCAAATTCTTTAATAATTTCACCTGTGTAATAACCTTTACCGGTTATCTTTATCGTTGCTTTTCCAACGTTGACATTATCCTTATAGGTGATCACATAATCAGTATTCTCGACAAGAGTTTTGGTTCCAATCTTAACAGTAATCTTCTGAATAATCTCCTTGCCCGTATATTCCTTTGCTTCTATACCTGTAACTTCTGCAGTACTCATATTAACAGGATTGATCTTGAAGGTTTTCTCTATCTTTCCGGCATAATTACCTTTTCCTGAAATTATAACCTTGGCAGTTCCAACGTTCATATTGTCAACATAAGCTAACTCATAATCCATACCGCCCACAAGAATCTGATCTCCGAATGCAACCTTCGGATTCTGAGTTACAGTAGTTTCTGAATAAGTCTTATCTTCTATTCCGGTAACAACAGCAGGGGCTATATCAAGGAACAGATTATTTTTCTGCATTGCATACTGAGCTGCTATTGAACCCGGGTTAGCAGTAATGATCAGCTTATCGATATTATAAAATATTGAATCTGTTAAAGCTCCGTTAAATCCAAAGATATCAGTTACACTGTCCGGAATAGTAATCTGCTTCAGACTTGTGCATTTATTAAATGCATTCTTCCCTATCTTCTTAAGCGAATTCGGAAGTGTAACCTCTTTTAAGGATGAACAGGTGTGAAATGCAGCTTCTTCTATTTCCTCAACTCCATCCGGCACATTAATTGTCTCCAATGCTTTGCAGTCCTGGAACAAGCCCTGAGGAACCACCTTAAGGGAAGCCGGAAGCTTAACACTCTTTAAACCTTTACAACCACTAAATGCAAATCTGTCTATATCATCTACCCCATCAGGTATATCAACAGATGTTAAACCGGTATTGGCAGCGAAAGCAGCATTACCAATATATTTTAGATTCTTGGGAAGATTGATTTTCTTAAGACTATCAGAATCAGAACCAGGACTAAATGCACCTGAACCTATATATGTCACATCATCAGATAATACTATCTCTTCAACAGCAGTAAATTCATAGAACAGATATGAACCTACCATGGTTACTCCATCTTCCACAACAATCTTTCTGGTATTTCGAATATACTCATCAATCTTCGAGTCATTTTGAATATTATTTCCCATCGGGAATTGTGCATCAGTCATTTCACCATTACCGAATATTGTCATGGTCTTTGATTCCGTATCATAAATATATCTGACAGTTCCCCGATTAAAAGCATCCAGATAACCCTTATAATTATTATTTACGAGAAAGGATTTATCGTAATTTTGGAATACAAATCCGGTAGAATCATAAGTCAGATAATTGAAGCTAACTCCATCAATTGTAAGCTTGAAGCTGTTCTTCGGTTCCTTCAGCTTGGCGCCTTCTTCCTTCAGGACAACATGTATTCTGAGCATATACTGATTGTTTCCGAATGTTGATACCGCCTTTCCTTTGGAATTTCTGTCATACCAGCCATCTACTTGGTCTACATACATAAGAGATGTATCTGCCTCTCCATTCATTGTTTTAAGAGATACAGTCCTGAAATCATTGGCAGCAGGGGTGTAACTGGCAGTATTATCACCAATCATTACCCTGTTCATCTTGGTAAGTGTTCCATCCTTTGTCTCCATTTCACACTCAGTATAAAATGTATCGGCATGAACCACTCCTGCTTTCTTCGGTACCAGACAGAAAGCCAAAACAACCGTTAACAGGATGACAAATAACAGCTTGCGCCTCTCCTTAATCATACTTATACACTCTCCCTTCATTATATGGCTTATATCCCATAAAGCCTATTTTGATAAATATACTATATATTTACAAATGCCATATTTCAATTAATATATGCCGGTTTTCGCAAAAGTATCCATTGGATACCAGCAGAAAAGGGACTTTTCCGGCTGTCACATTATTACAAACAACAGGAAATGTCCCTTGATCATTATAATTTCAGTATTATT
>CACZPG010000296.1 GCA_902782965.1 uncultured Lachnospiraceae bacterium | reverse complement strand
ACTATCAACTGTATTGTCTTTAATCTTTCCTACAATCTGGTTATTGGAATCACGTACTTCTATATCTACCGGGCAGTTGACAATACCCATGAAAACTTTATTCTTCTTATTCCAATCTTCCATATCTTCACTTGTAAGAGCTTTCATAGCTGCAAGATAATATTCAGACTGATGAGCATGGGCAAAGTTTTCATTCATTCCATCAAAGATGAAATTTTCACCATCAAAAAGGACTCTATAAAGATTATCCGGGTTATATACCTGATTAACAATAAAGAACATCAATGTTGTCTTTCCCAGATTTCCATAACCGCCACATAATACACTACTAAATGTTTTTATAAATTCTTCAGAATTTTCATCAACAGAGCCGCCTCCAATTAAAGCCATTAATCTGCCCATTAATCCTCTATATAGTGTATGTAATGTTGAATCTTCTTCTTTCTCTTGCTTTTTATTTTTATTTATAGATGCTATGAAATTATAAGCTTGCTTTCGCCAATCTAATGTTTTTGTATAGAAAGCATTTACAGATGGAACCTGAATATTTACGTAATTTACATAGCAATACAAATCATATATACCCAAAGGATAGGGTTCATATTGGTCCCCCTTATCATTCCAATTTTTATAGTTTTCGTTTACTTTATTTAAATATGCATCATAGTACTTCCAGTTCTTCCAGTTCCATTCCAATGACTTGCTTGGAAGAATATATGTTCTTCCATATCTGCCATATCCCCACTGTGACAGCAGAACTTTTGTTACAAAATCTTCCGGATTCACTATATTATAAATATTATCGTAAGATGATGAATTCCTCTCTTTATCAAGTGTTCCATTAGGAGAAGCGAAAGTATAAACAAAGATATTTTTAGAATCGAGATCTATACAATCGTTACCTTTTATCAATCCTCCCATGTCATCTATTTTTCCACCAACCAGATTGGCTGTGATGGCACCTCGGCTATGACCCGTGATGAGAATCTTTATAGGCATATTATTGTATTTTTTCCTTTTTATATAATCAAATAAGTTTGAATATATATCTTCGGCAGCTCTTTCAAAGCCTTCATGAACTACACCTGTGCCCGGATTGAAATTATCTACCCATTCCTGCTGAAAAGTTCCTCTTATCGGAACAAGTATTACCGGAGTTTTTACTCCATTATACTCAATCACCTTGCTACATATATAGTAATATGCTTTAAGACCTTCCTTATCCGGATGATAATCCTTACTCGGATCAAAATCATATAACATTTCATCAAATACTTTATATACGGTTTTTTCATCCTTATACGCCAAAGTAGCAAATTCAGCCGAAGATCTGGCAAGTTCGTGATCATATGTCATTGAAGACTTATTAAATACATTCTCGTCCAAGGAAATCTCATGGTTTTCTTCTTTGCCTAATTTATAATGCCCCTTCTGAATTTCCGGTTTATATACAGTATTGTTTTCATCTACTAATTCATTATCATCAGGAACGGTAGTATTTTGATTATAACTTCCAAAATACACACAGTCCCATGTTACAGTTCCGTTATCTGCTTTCCTTGGATTACTATAACCATTATTATTATGAGTAACATTATGCTCAGAATCAATTTCTCCTGCATCAGTAACATAAGGAGAATTTAAATTTACATGTATAGCCGGGCGCACACCTACACTTACGCGTACTGCATAATCACCTCTGGCTTTAAGTATTCCTGTTAATTCAACATCAGAGGTCATATTACTTTGATGTCCCGGCGTCCTCAACCACCAATAACTATACCCTGTATAGCCATCTATTTTTCTTGTAGCAATACCCTGATTCAGCGCATAATCAGTGGCCTTACACCTTCTGGAATGATCTTCTTTACTATAAACCCTATTAAATCCATATGCCTCATTGCCGGCTTCTGAAACAGACAAAATAAACACATTATCTTTTGTATTGTTTCCACCATCCAGCCTATATGTCGGATTATCTTCATTTATCAAATCAGTTTCAATAATTGCCTTCTTTTCGACCTTATTAAATGCATTATTATAGAAATCATTATTAAGCCAGGATCGAAGTGAACATTTTTCCCAGGTAATTGTTTTATCAATACTATTATACTTCTTACAATCCAATACCTGGTCTGCCAGAAGGAATGCATTGTCGCCATCAATAGAAAGAATACGCCATTTGATTTTATATCTGAGAAAATCTCCTGAATTATCAGCAGCATATACATTGCTTATTTCAGCCGACTTGAAACTTACATTATTGAAAGCTGAAAACATCAAAGCAGCTACTGAAAGCATGGCTACAATCCTTGTAAATAGTTTTCTTTTTATAGATTTTTTTCTTAGTTTATTCATTGATTCCTGCATTTTTATACCTCAACATACTGAAATATTTTTTAATATCATAATGTTATTTGTTTCTTCTATATCCAATAATTCGGTGCCCGAAATAACACCGATTATATTTTATCACTCGTCTATTTTTTACGATAGTGGCAAAAGTAGTGGCAAAAGAACAAACAGGGTGTGGATTAAATCCACACCCTGTTCTTATCATCGTTTATTAAACCGATACGTATATTTCTATACATCTATTCATCAGGTATTATTGTCATTCTTTGCTTTTTGTCTGTTCATCTGTCCCAGAATAATGATTACCGTGCATGCTATACCCAGAACTATAACTGAGAATACTGTTCCTTCTATACCGAAGCCGCTGTTATAGAAGAAACTGTCTCTGGCATTTGATGATTCCAGCTTCATTAAAGAATATGGAAATACCGCTCCACTATTGGGGAGACCGAATATTATGCTCTGACAGAAATTCCAACCTGTATGTCCGGCAAAGGCGAATGCTATACTTCCCGTATAGTACAAAGCCAGACCGAATAGCAGTCCTGCAAGCATTATGTTGAGAAGTGAAAGAGCAGTTACACCATCATTTCCCAGATGAAGAAGTGCAAAGAATAATGAATTTCCTATTATGGCGACTGCGGGATGTTTGTAGCAGGCTTCAATCCTTCTGTAAATAAAACCTCTGCAGATAAGCTCTTCTGCCGAAGACTGTATACAGACAGAGATAAGAAGAAAAATCAAAGGAATAATGTCAAAGCTGTTAAAATAAAGGAAAATGTCCTTATGCAGAATTGCTGCTATAATACAGATAAAATTAAGACCGCCGACAATGAATAGACCAGCTATAAACATTATTACAGATCTGCGTGTAACCTGCGGCAGAATCTTTCGAATATATTCTGTCTTTCTGCCTATCAGGATAACTATCAACATTATTATCCATATACCGATAAAGGATAAATATTCACATGCCGTAACCATTACAGGATGATCGTCATTTAACAGACCCAGTTTATCAAGCGTCTTACCAACCAGCAGGCCGCCTAATATTGATCCGACAAGCATAATAACAAAGGCGACTATATAAGTCGTTATTATTCCGCCCTTCAGATATTTCACAAAGCCACCTTTTTTATTAAAAGAAGCTGCATCAGCTTCCTGTGAAGAAGACGCAGTCTCTAATTGTTCATTATTCTCATTCATTAATCCCTGACCTCCAACTAAATATCCCCCTTAGAACTAACAAATCTATATTTATTCCATTTCCATCTTTACTTCCAGAATTCGTCTCAGAGATTCATCAATTCTGTCTTCGGAAATTTTACCGGACTCTACTGCAGAGATCACTCCGTCATATGCCTCACGGAAATTCTCCGGCATAAGAATGATATCAACTCCTGCCTGAATGGCAAGAACTGCTGCCTCACGTGAAGAATACTTCTGTGTTATAGCGCCCATATCCATTGCATCCGTTACTACAATTCCGTTATATCCCATCTGACCTCTCAGAAGATCAGTTATAAGAATATCTGAAACTGACGCAGGTGTATCATGACCAGTTATTCCCGGTGCGGAAATGTGTGAAACCATGATGAAATCTGCTCCGTTATCTATTGCATTCTGGAAAGGAACCAGCTCCGAAGCACTAAGCTCTGAAATACTCTTATTGGTAAATGCTGCTCCGAGATGAGTATCTCCTGCAGTAGCTCCATGACCTGGGAAGTGTTTAAATACAGATTCCAATCCCTTAGATTTAAGACCTTCAGAAACCTCCAGTGACATATCAGATACAGTATCAGCGTCATCGCCAAAGGAACGATACTTTACAATTGAATTATCCGGATTAGTAAGAACATCTGCTACCGGAGCGAAATCAACATTGAATCCAAGCTCTGCCAGGTACTCACCTATAGTCTCTCCAACCTCACGGGCTTTCTGCGTATTGCCGGCAGCTCCAACATCTGCCATATTTCCGACTCTGTCCACTTCAAATCTTCCACTGCCTGCTATACGAGCAACAGTACCACCTTCTTCATCCACACAAAGGAACATAGGAAGTCCATTTCTCTCCATTCCATAAGCATAGGTATTGGAAAGCATTTCCTGTACCTGAGTCTTCGACTGAAGGTTATCACCCATGTAAATGATTCCGCCAACAGGATAATTATTAATTGCTTCCTTAGTGGAATCTCCGGCCATTGTGACCTCATCAACCTGGGTAAGGGCATCAGGAGTAATGATAAAAAGCTGAGCAACCTTGTCCCTAAGGCTCATTTCTGAAATCTTCTCTGAAATCTCGTCTGATTCGGAAGCCATATTCAGAGTCTGATCAGTAATGCTCTTAACTTCTTCTGATTCGTCTTCAGAAACGTTTACATCCTCTTCTACTTTATCATTATCCGAATTAATATCATCGGAATAATCCATTTCCCCGTAAACATTCACTCCATCTTCACCTGCTTCGTAAACATCAAAATCAGACTCCACCTCCGCAGCATTAGCCTTGGTAAGCCGAGTCTCATTCTTATTTTCCTCCCCCGCTTTGTTATTTCCAACAACGACGCTGAAAACAATCATGACAACGGCGGATATATAGAGTAATACTTTTCTTGATTTACTCTTCACTATTTAGCTCCTATTATTTTTCTGTCAATAGGTTTACAGAACATAGACAGGGTCATTGTAACACTAAAAAACAGAAAAAGCCACAAGATTTTGTGGCTTTTTTAAATATTTTTATAAAAAAATACAAAGATTTTAAAATTTATGTCTGTTTTATGCCATAATTATTGATTTACATAACTACAATCGTGCTTAACATATGGATAATTTACAAGTCATAATCTGCCACAAATTGTCATATCCATGCATTTTATTATCTGACAGCAGCATGTATAACGCTTATCTGTCCCTGTACAAAGCTCTCACGGTTTCTCAGTTTTTTCATTATCACCTTGTATGTGACTATGAGAAATACATCTGCCAGAACCCAGGCAAGCGGACTTGCAAGGCAGGCAGCAATATATCCATGCTGAGGAACCAATACTGATCCGGCAAATGCACGTGCCACCATCTCAAATACACCGGCAAGTATTGCTATCATCGAATATCCCATACCCTGGATCAGGAACCTGACAATATTAACAAGTGCCAGGAAGAAATAGAACATCGAATTACATTTCAGATAAAGTGCTGTATTATGCAGCAGCAATGTGCTCGGCTCATCCAGGAAAAGCCCTATCAGGTTCTGTCCGAATATACCAAGAACAATATATGCTATAACTGAATATACAAATCCTATGGTGATACACCATTTAAGACCTTCGCTGATTCTGTCAAGCTTGCCTGCTCCGATATTCTGTCCGCCATAGGTTGCTGCTGTGGAACCAAGCGCATCAAATGGACAGCAGAAGAACATACTTACCTTCATAGCCGTTGCTGAAGATGCTACATAAGTACTTCCAAGCACATTTACAGCAGATTGTAGAACTACGCTGCCAATTGCAGTAATAGAATACTGAAGTCCCATAGGAATACCAATATAAACCAGTTTTCCGACACTCTTCATATCCAGCTGCATATCATTCCTGCTGAGTCGAAGTATCTCGAACTTTCTGTGCATATACATGATACAAAGAAGTCCTGAAATCAGCTGTGAGATTACAGTTGCCCATGCAGCACCTGCAATCCCCATATATTGAACCATAATAATATCAAGAACTATGTTAAGTCCTGAGGAAATCAGCAGAAAATAAACCGGCGTCCTGCTGTCTCCGAGGCTTCTCATTATTCCGGAAGCCATATTATACATCATGGTTACCGGAATACCCAGAAATAGTATCGACAGGTAAATATAAGCCTCATCTATTATATTTGAAGGTGTTCTGAGCATCTGCAGGATATTCATGCAAAGCATATAGAAAACGGAAGTAATTATAATTGCAAATCCAATGCAGGCCCAGATGGAATTTGCGACAAATTTTCTCATTGCCGTAAAATCCTTGGCACCGAATTTCTGTGCTATAGGGATAGCAAAGCCTGAGCAGAGTCCCATACAGAAACCAATTATCATGAAATTCATGCATCCCGTAGATCCGACAGCCGCCAGGCTATCCTCTCCGAGAAATCTTCCTATTATAACCGTATCAGCCATACTGTAAAGCTGCTGGAACAGATAACCTACCAGGGTTGGAAGCATAAATCCCAGTATATGCTTAAACGGTGATCCTATTGTCATATCAACTGTTTTCTTTTCGGTCATGTCTTTTTACCTCCATAATAAAACTTTGAAGTAAATGATGTCTTAATCAGTTATTACTTATACTTTTACAAGGTTAAAATCTGAATTGTATTCTTTTTTCTAACCGTTGAATTAAGTTTATACATCTTTTCTAAAAGATTATCAAGACCGAAAAAGTGACAATTATGTAAACTTTTTTTGTTCATAATCGTCACTTTGTTAATATTTTGGTATTTATGTGACATAAGTGTCATAAGTCAAAATACGTTTCTGCTTGCAGGAGGAGTATTTTGACTTCATGACACGCTGAAACACGAGGAAGTAGCGTTTTTTCATAAGAAAAAACTGCGGATTCCGAGTGTTTCAAGGATTGCGAGAGTTTCGAAGAAACGTAGCAATCCGTATGTCATTACTCAATGTCATTACTCAATGTCACTATATAATTTCCCTGCAGATTTCCTCCGGTGATTTTCCATCTACAACGACTATCTCATCTGCTGCAGTCATATACATAGGGCGTCGCTGCTCAATCATCTGAGCTATATATGGCACATTCATATTTCCCTTTAGAAGAGGTCTGTCATCAGTATCCTTGAGTCTGTCATAAATAGTCTCCGGCGTAGCACTTAGAAGAATTACCTTGCCCGAGTTCTTCATCAGTTCAATATTTTCAATTCTGGTTACCACTCCGCCTCCGCAGGAAACCACCATATTGTCCTTCTCGGATATTTCCATAAGCAATTCTGTTTCCTTGCTGCGAAAGTAGTCTTCTCCCTTCTCGGCAAAAATATCGTTTATAGACATTCCCTCTCTGTCTACCAGTTCCTGATCCATTTCAACAATGGTCATTCCATGCAGCTTATTTAAACCTGCAGCAATTGAGCTCTTTCCAGAGCCCATAAATCCTATCAGATAAATATTATTCATTTTTAATCCTTTCAGTATTCAGTTAGAAGTAAAGCTTCTTGATTTCTTCAGTCGGCATTTCATGACCTGTCCATATACGGAAACTTTCTGCTCCCTGATAGAGAAGCATATACATTCCATTAAATGTACTGCATCCGGCCTCCTTAGACAGTCTGAGAAGCTTAGTCTCAGCCGGCTCATATATAACATCGGATACTATCAGTTCTTTTCTGAATACTGAAGCATCCTTGAACATTTCATCCTTAATAACACAGGCATCTACTTTCGGAGCCATTCCGACTGAGGTTCCATTTACAAGAATATCTGCCTCCGCGATAGCTTCTCTAAGCTTAGATTCATCACTGAAATCATCAAGAATTACCTTACAAGCTGTTCTCTGATTCAGCTGATCGGTAATCTTCTCAGCTCTTCCGAAGAACTGATCCCTGATACTGAATACCTTTATCTCGCTTACTCCATCAAGTGCAGCCTGAACAAGAATTGCACTTGCAACTCCTCCCGCTCCGAGAAGAACCATTTTCTTACCCTTAAGGTCATATCCGGCATCTTCAGCTGCCCGCATAAATCCAATACCGTCTGTTGTATAGCCGGTAAAAACTCCATCGTCATTTACCACTGTATTAACCGCTCCGGATATTTCTGAACCTATATCCAGCTTATCGCAGAGCTCACACATCAGATTCTTATTAGGCATGGTCAGATTGAATCCTCGCACCCCCAGAGTTCTGAGTCCCTCAACTGCCGTTCTAAGCGTATCCGTATCAACCTCAAAACATAAATATCTATAGTCCAGATCCAGCAGCTCAAAGGACTTATTATGCATGAGTGGTGATTTGCTGTGTCTTACGGGACTTCCCAAAAGACCGGTTAATATTGTGTTTCCTGTAATAATTGACATATCTGTATTACCTCTATTTATATAATTCATTTATGATAAACCCTATCGTCTGCGGGCATCAATTACGTATTAATTAGGCTCATCCTTCTACAAATGACCTTCATCAGCATTCTTCATAAGAACCGCTTTCTCCTCAGCAGTAAGTGAAAGCTTATCCTCCAGAAATGCGAATTCTCTTGTTATATCCGTATCCGACACTGTCATATTGTCCGAATTGATGGTAACCTTCATCCCATGACTCATAAAGGTTCTCAGAGGATAATCGAAAATGCTGTCAGCAGCACCTGTCTGAATATTACTTGTCGGACACATTTCTATTATAGTTCCCCGCCTTGCCAGCTCTCTCATAAGACCTTCATCTTTTGCAGCGGCAATACCGTGTCCTATACGGGAGGCGCCCATTTCCAAAGCTTCATAGATACTATCCGGTCCTGCAGCTTCACCGGCATGTATGGTAAATGGTATCCTATGTCGTCTGGCTATTCCGAAGAAATCTCCATAATCCTTTGTCGGATATATGCCTTCTGCTCCTGCAAGATCAAGTCCCGCTATCAGGCTGTTTCCTTCGCTCATGAAATATCTGGCTGCTTCAACTGTTTCCATATTTGCATCAGAAAGCTTCGTATCCTTCATATTTCCACGCATCAGGCAGAGAATAAATCTGATATGAGGAAAATCCGGTTTCTTACCCAGTCCCATATCTATTTCAAGTGCATTTTCATATTCCATCAGCTTCTTCATTGTATCTGAGTTGCCTGTATCACCGGTAAAATCCAGTCTTCCGGTATAACCGTTCAGTACCGCTTCCACTACCTGAATCTGACTCAGTCCTCTTCTTGTATGAAGCTGCGGAGCAAATCTTATCTCGGCGTAATCTACGCCCCTTCTTTTAAGATCCTTTGCCAGTTCCTGAACTGCATAGCTGATATTTTCCTCTGTCTGTAGAAGCTTGAGAGGGATATCGAATTTTTTCAGATAGTCATCCAGAGACCTGGTCTTCTTCTGCTCAACCACCTCTCCTTCCTGCATATATTCCTCAGGCTTTAGAATTACACGTCCCCAGGAAGTCTGTCTCTCATATATTCCATGTGGCTGATTCACAGTCTCAATATCATAATCATAGGTCAGAAGCTTTCTGAGCTCATCTTCATCATTGGGAAGATCCAGCTCCGAATCTCTGTCCAGCCAGGACAGAACCTTAACAGTTTCCAATGGCAAGGACCCATCCAAATGTAAATGTAAATCTGAATAAGACATTTTCTACCCCCTACTTTTGACTACTTCTCATGTTTTTTCATTATTTCATCTATCATAGCAGATTTCTCCTCATACTTCGGATCAATCTTCAGTCTGTTTATCAGATCCTTATGACAATGTCCTGAACAATTAGGTGCATCCGGACAGCCACCACAGGTACCATGCTTATAAAGATATCTGATGGCTACTATCATAAGAACTACTATTATTAATATAGCTATAATTGTTGATACGTTCATCATATAAACCTTTCGTTACTATAATCACTATAATCAATTAATTTATAAAAGTTCTTGCGATTTTAGTTATATTATGCTAACATCTGTTAATGATTATAATATCTGTTTATATTATTTATCAATAATTATTTATAATTAAATTTTATCCAAGGGGAGGATACGGTTTTGGCTATGGAAATTCACCAGTCTGCAGAGGACTATCTGGAGGCAATACTAATGATCAAGGAAAAGAAAGGTTACGTTCGTTCTATTGACGTGGCTAATCAGCTTTCCGTATCTAAACCAAGCGTAAGCTATGCAACCAAGAGACTTCGTGAGAATGGTTATATCACCTTTAATGAAGATGGTATGATATCTCTGACAGAGTCCGGAATGGAAATAGCTAATAAAATATATACCAGACATAAAGTACTTACAGATATATTTAAAGCTCTTGGTGTAGACGATAATATCGCCGCTGAAGATGCCTGTAAGATCGAACACAATCTGAGTCCTGAAACCTTCGATGCACTATGTAAATATGCAAAGAAGAACGGACTTACAACTATTAATGTCTAACATCTGCATTGTTAATGTTCACGAAGAGTGTCGCATGGAGAATATCTCTAGCGACACTTTTTTATATAACGGAAAACAGTGCTTCTTATTTAATTAAATGATGTGAGTGTCAAAAGTACTCCTCTATAATAGAATCCTAGAACGACTCCAATACTCCCTTCCAGCCCTTTTCCTTATAAACATCCTTATAATGACTGACTTCTTCCTCAATCAGCTCATCTATTGCTTTCATACTGAGCAGTTCTACCGGAGCCTTGTCATCAGTAAGAATTCTGTCTCCGGCTTCGTACTTCGTAAGTCCATTATATACTTCACCCATTATCCTCTGAATATCACCATCTGAACTTAATGAATAATTAAGGAAAAACCTGTCTACCATATCCGGATTATTTGATGCAAATAATTCTCTGTTGGTATTGTTCTTAACATCAACAGTATATACAGTATTAAAAACAGCTGAAATCGTATCAGAAAGATAATCATTTATTCCACCTTCTGTATCTGATTTCAGATTCATATTGACTACCATTACACCATCCTCTTTCAGATGGTCTTTAACAAGTGTGAAGAATTCAACTGAAGACATCTGGAAAGGAATCGTTATATCCTGATATGCATCCACCATAATAACGTCATATTTATCTGTACTTTCTGAATCAAGTCCCTGCAGATATGCCCGGCCATCATAGGTAATAACCTCAACACTGTCCGGCAGTTCGAAATATTCCCTTGCCAGATCAGTTATCTTCTGATCTATTTCCACGCCTTTGACCTTCACATTTCCCAGATACCTGTCACACTGAGTAGCAAAGGTTCCTGTTCCCATTCCCAGAACAAGAATATCCAGCCCCTGCTTATCATAGAAACCGGCCATATAGGGTGCTGCCATGGCATAGTCATAATACATACCGGTAAGTGTCTTCTCCTTTCTGTATACAGACTGTACGCCGAACAGGACATTCGTGGAAAGAACTACCTTGCTGTCATCCTCATAAACCTGAAGATAATTATAAATAGATTCTCCCTCATAGGTCAGATCATTCTGCCAGAAGGCAAAGGAAGAGCTGTGGCCGAAAATGGCTGCAATTATCAGAATTATAACTCCTACAACAGCTTTAACAGACTTAGTATGGCTGCTGACAAAATATATTATCGAAAGCAGAAGAAGAATTCCTGAGAATATCAGAAATGTTATTGCCGTACCCACAGCAGGAATACTGATAAACGTAGGTACAAAGGTTCCGATAATACTTCCTATAGTGTTTGAAGCATTCAGATATCCTACAATCTTTCCACTGTCATCAAGACTGTCTACGGTATATTTTACCAGAGACGGAGTAACCGTTCCAAGAAGAAACAGCGGAAAAACGAATATGATCATACATGCTACAAAAGCTGCTATTATCAGGAAATTATTATTGATCGAAAAAACCAGAAGTGCAGAAACTCCAAGTATTATATATTTTCCAAGAACCGGAATCAGCGCTATCCATATAGCGGCAATTATTATCCTTCCGTAAAGTTTGTCCGGATTCGGATCCTTATCTGCCCATCGACCTCCCATGATATTTCCAAGAGCCATTGCGATCATAATAGTTCCGATTATTATAGTCCACACTATCTGTGAGGAACTGAAATAAGGCGCCATCAAACGACTGGCGCCTAATTCAACTGCCATAACCGACATCCCCGCGAAAAACTCCGTGAGATACAGGTACAGCTTGTTCTTTAGTATTGGTTTTATATCTTTATTACTACTCATTTTTCTACTCATTCTTAAGTGACACGAACTATCTCCACCTTATTGTACTAGTCCGGTCAAACATTTTCTGATTATATTTATCCTTTACACGAATTCTGATGCTGTAATAATTGCTGTTCTTGTATCTGGTTGTAAATATTACAGTTGTTGAATCCGCAGAATAATTAATCTTACGCTTATAAGTATGACCACCGACAGTAATCATTACCGTATCACCCTTAGTTACTCCATAAACCTTAACCGGGATTGTATACTGACATGAATAGATTGTCTGCATATATGCTGATGCCCTGCTGCTTACTTTTCCCTTAACAGTAGCCTTTGTCTTCTTGTACTTAGCCGTGATAGTATATTTTGTTTTATACTTATAGAACTTCTTGACATTTATTGTCTTGTAACCCTTCTTGCCAATCTTGGTCTTAAATATCTTTCCGCCTATTTTAACAGTTACGGTTGCACCCGGCTTGGAATGCACAGTCATCTTCCTTTTCCCGTAAGAAAGGTAGCCATAGGTTTTCATTTTCAGATTAGCCTGCTTCCAGGTTTTCTTTACAACTATTCTGATGCCTGCTGTTCTTCCGATATTATCAGTAACTGTGATATAGGTTGATCCCGGCTTATTAGGAGTAATAACTACTTCGTTATAATTTGTATCCACTCTCACTGAGGCAACCTTGGTCTTTGAAGAAACTGCAGCTACTATAGAGGTCTCCCCGTCAGAAACATATGAAAAACCATTATCATATGGATATTTCTTACCGAATATAATCTCGGTCTTAGATAGATTAAATGGCTTATACTCAGTAGTAACTGTGAAGGACTTCTGTGTTCCGTTTCCTGCTGTTACAGTAACTGTTGCAGTACCTAATCCCACCTTGGTAACTACTATCTCTGTCTCCTCACTATCTGCTACACCGATAGCTACTGTTGCAACTGCAGGATTTGAGGATACAACCGAAGTTACCTCGGCATCATATACATATAAAGAATTAGTTGTATCACCTGCATAAACGGTTAATGCCTCTGCTGACAGAGTCCAGTCCTTATAATTGATGACCATCTGGTAACCATCATCCTTGGCACCATTAGCAAATATATAATATGTACTTCCACCTGTAAGGCTGAGCTCTAATTTGAAATTCCTCTGATTTCCGCTGTCATCATTACTGCCCTTCAGCCTCTGATTCGCATCATAAACCTTGATATATGGATCTCCCGAAGTATAAAGAGAAGACTGGAATATATATTTTCCGGAAACAGCAGGAACAAACTTGAAATACTTTCCACCATTAGTAATTGGTGTAACTACAGTAGTTGTCTCCGCAGCAATATCCACGGCAGTCAGGAAACTGCTTCCCGGCTCATTATCCTTTACACTGGTATTGTTCGCCGCATAAACACGGCCTGCACTTGAAAGATTACCAAACAGGCCTATACAGAAGATGATTATCATCACCACGCAGAACCTGCACACCCCCGGCTTCTTTCCTGAATTATTTCTATTTAACGTATCAATAGCTGTTTTCATAACGCCCCAGCTCCTTTACTTAATATATATCTCACATTCTACCATAGAATCTAAATGTTGACGTATACATTTTTT
>CACZPG010000295.1 GCA_902782965.1 uncultured Lachnospiraceae bacterium | reverse complement strand
TGTCCCTACAAATCTCTGCCGTTTCTTTTTCTGCAACAATTATCTTCTCATGTATTTCATCCCTGTTATCCGCAAAAAACATAGCTACTGTATCACGAGTAGGAAACACTGCATCAATGCCATACTCGTCTAACAGGCAATTAAATTTATTTATAAAGTCAGGCTCGTCAATTCAGGGAACTCCGGATATATAATTTCTGAATACATACCCTCCATGCCTGTCAACTGAAGACGCCCCATATAATTCAATATTTACGCATGTCGATAACGAATCATGTATCTCAATTGAATTGATCTCTCCAGCTGGAAAGATCAGAACTTTTGTCTTATGCATTCTTCATCTTCCCCATAATTCTTGAAAAACTGTAATCAATCATCATCACCGGAACATAAAGTGTCCCGGTAAACTTATGCGCATATCGGTTTTCTCCAATGCTCTCTCTTATAAAGTGTCTGCGTGTGGAAAAATAATAGATATCATGCCCCAACTCATCAGATAAGTATTTTTCTAGCCGCTTAGTATATCTGTATTCCTGAAAAAAATGATCGTTGCGATCGCATAGATAATTTGTTGCCCCTTTTCCGCCATTTATCCTTACAAAGCGATAAGCTACCATTTTATAGTCAAGCTTACAAATATTGCCATGTAGAAGGAGTATTGCTGCTATAGTTCTGTCTGCAATAAGCCAATGCAATTTAGGAATAGGACTGATAATTTCGCTAGTCTTAAAAATATTTCTATATACCATGGACACTGCATGTCCGGGTAACCTGAATCCATCAAAATCATTAAAAGTAAACTGTTTTCCCTCTTCAATCCAGTTACTTTTTTCATCAGTCAAAACTGAATTATTGTTATCAACAATATCTATATTGTGAGTACATCCAATAAATTCAGGATGAGCATCAAGAAAATCAATTTGAATCTGAAGCTTATTCCGGGAAGTCCAATAGTCATCACCCTCGCAACTGGCGACATACTCCCCTTTTGCTACATTTAACAGCTCTGCAAGGTTTCAGGTTGCACCAATATTCATGTTGCGAATATGTGCTTTTATTATTTGAGGATGGCTTGATACGTATTCCTGAACTATTTCAGAAGATTCATCATCAGAAGCATCATCTCCAATTATCAGTTCATAATCAAAGTCGACGTCTTGTTCAAGAACACTCTCAATTGCCTGCCTTATGTAGTCTTTATGATTGTAGGTGAGCATTATGACTGAAACTTTTACAGAATCACAATTTCCCATTCACATCCACACTCCAGCAAGCTTGATATTGCGCCAGTATCTCTTTTGCCATATACTGTAACACCTATAAATTGATTTATGATACTTTATGTGCCATTTCATGTATACGGATAACGCTAATATTATTTTACGATATTCAGAGTATCTTTTCAATATCAAAATCTATTTTTAATATACTCATTATGCTCAAAGTAGCATCATATCTATGCGATACTTTTACTTGTAATAATAGAGTATATTAAAACAACAGATTATCTAGGCAGTATAATAGACCTGCAATACTGCAGGTCTAAGCATAAGTTCTTACTTCTGATATTACTTCTCTATAGCGCTAAATACCCTATCGTACTTCTTATGATAATTTTCGCACTATACTTTTTCAGAGCATGTCCTGAATCACGTACTGTCTTAATTCATATATCCCTATTGATTTTTTTAAAGATAGACTCCACAATGAAGGTATAAATAGTGACTTTGATGTTTGGCTCACATTCCTTGGATGCAATGATATAGAATATATAAGCACTCTTATATCGAAGTATCCGGATTTCAAGCCAATGTGTTGGAAATAGAAATACATCCATGTACTTCTGGACATTTCCCTTTTACGTCCTGTAATGCCAGGACCTTTATGACATATGTCTCAATGCGAAAGAGGTGATGCAGATGTTTTCCAAAGAACTCCAAGAACTGGATCATAATACAGTTATATATATGATTGATGAGCTTCAGGATCAGCTCGATGAGGCAAAAGGTCAACTCGATAAGGCTAACGCTACCATATCTGAGAAAGATGCTGCTATTTCTATGAAAGATGATACCATCGCTGATCTTCAATTAAAGATCAAGGCATTAGAATCCAGGCTATCAAAATAAAAAAGTAAAAGGGGCTGTCGCACTAAGTGATGATACAATGTGACAGCCCCTTTTTATGCCAACTTTTTGGCAGCAAAACAATCATACTATTTGTATCCTTAATTTAGTTTATTAGATTGATGGTGACCTTTGG
>CACZPG010000294.1 GCA_902782965.1 uncultured Lachnospiraceae bacterium | reverse complement strand
TTCCGGGGTAGGCGGACATTCTTTTTTACAGCGTATAGCGAGGTCGACAGGCAACGGTTAGCAAGCGCAGCGTGTTTGAACAGGGAACGTACTCATGTTCAAATCCATTTATCCATTATTTATACAACGATTACACGTACTCTACTTCAAATATTTCTTCAGATACTGCCCTGTATATGACTTCCTCTTCTTTGACACTTCCTCAGGTGTGCCTTCAGCAATTACGGTTCCGCCTCCGGTTCCGCCTTCCGGTCCCATGTCGATTATATAGTCAGCCTGCTTGATCACATCCATATTATGTTCAATTACTATGACTGTATTTCCACCATCAGCAAATTTCTGAAGGATCATCAGAAGCTTCTTCACATCATCAAAATGAAGTCCGGTAGTAGGCTCATCCAGAATATAAATGGTATTTCCCGTACTTCTCTTGGAAAGCTCAGTTGCCAGTTTGATACGCTGCGCTTCTCCTCCCGAAAGAGTTGTAGATGGCTGTCCCAGCTTAATATATCCAAGTCCTACATCCTGGAGGGTCTTAATCTTTCTATAGATTGAAGGTACTGCCTCGAAGAAATCACAGGCCTCATCTACTGACATATCCAGCACTTCAAAAATATTCTTTCCCTTATATCTGACTTCAAGGGTCTCACGATTATATCTCTTTCCGTCACATACCTCACAAGGCACATAAATATCCGGAAGGAAATGCATTTCTATTTTATTGATTCCATCACCCTTGCAGGCTTCGCATCGTCCACCGGCAACATTAAAGGAGAATCTTCCTTTATTGTATCCCATCATCTTAGCGTCTTTGGTTTCAGCAAAGAGACCTCTGATAAGGTCAAATACTCCCGTATAAGTTGCAGGATTGGAACGAGGTGTACGTCCAATAGGTGACTGATCTATATCGATCACTTTATCCAGCACATCATACCCCAGGATATCATCATGCTTACCCGGTTTGATACGTGCCCTGTTAAGTTCCCTCAGCAGTTTCTTCTTGACGATTTCATTTATGAGAGAACTCTTTCCGGAACCGGATACACCGGTAACCACTGTAAATATACCAAGCGGAATTCTGACATCAATATTCTTCAGGTTATTCTCCCTGGCTCCCTTTACGGTAAGCCACCCTGTTGGTTTTCTTCTCTCTGATGGCACAGGGATTATCTGCTGACCACTGAGGTACTGACCTGTGATGGATCTGTCATTTGATATAATATCCTTGATACTTCCTTCAGCAACTACCTCTCCTCCATGAATACCGGCACGGGGACCTATATCAACTATATAGTCTGCTGAACGCATGGTATCCTCATCATGTTCAACCACTATCAATGTATTTCCAAGACTCTGAAGTCTCTTAAGCGAAGCAATCAGCTTATCATTATCTCTCTGATGGAGTCCGATGGATGGTTCATCCAGGATATAGGTTACTCCTACCAGACCTGAACCTATCTGGGTTGCAAGTCTTATTCTCTGTGCTTCTCCACCGGAAAGTGATGCAGTGGCACGGCTCAATGACAGGTAGCTCAGACCTACATCAACCATAAATTTCAATCTGGCTCTTATCTCTTTCAGGATATCCTTTCCTATCATCTCCTGCCGTTTAGTAAGTGTCATTTCACTAACAAATTCAGAAAGAACATCTATAGGCATCTCTGTCATATCATAAATATTCTTATCTCCGATCGTAACTGCCAGGGACGATGGCTTAAGCCTTTTGCCACCACAGACAGCACACGGAGTCGAAGTCATATAGGATTCATATTCCGATCTCATCTCCTCGGAGCCTGTATATTTATATCGTTCCTCAACATTAGCGATCAGTCCTTCGAAGGGATGGGTAAATGTACTTCTTCTGGTTCTCTGACTCTGATAATGCATGGTAACTCTTTTGCCCTTTGTTCCATAAAGTATTACCTTCTTAGCACTTTCAGGCAGATCTCTGTAAGGCACATCAAGTGAGAAATCATACGCGTCAGCCAACGCCTCCAGCACACTGTGAGTGAAGGATTTTGCATCACCACTGGATGCCCAACCCGGAACTGCAATGGCCCCCTCATTCAGAGTCCTGCTCTTATCCGGAATCATAAGATCTTCATCCAGTCTTCTTTCAAAGCCTATACCTGTACAAGCCGGACAGGCACCGAAAGGATTATTAAAGGAGAAGGATCTGGGCTCTATCTCATCTACGGAAATGTTGCAGTAAGGACAGGAGAAACTATCCGAGTAGGTATAGGTTTCTCCACCTATCACTTCAATTTCTACTATACCCTCAGCCTGTCCCAGCGCCGTTTCCAGAGAACCGGAAAGACGCTTCTCTATTCCTTCCTTTATTACCAGTCTGTCTACTACAATTGCTATATTATGTTTGATATTCTTATCCAGCTTTATTTCTTCATCCAGAGTATACTGATTTCCATCCACTATTACACGGACGAAACCACTCTTCTTAGCTCTCTGAAGAAGTTTCTCGTGAGTACCTTTACGACCTCTGACCACCGGTGCCAGTACCTGGAATTTCGTCTTCTCGGGCAGCTCCAGAATCTGGTCTACCATCTGATCCACTGTCTGTCTCTCAATTACTCTTCCGCAATTCGGACAATGAGGTACACCGATTCTTGCGAAGAGCAGTCTGAGGTAATCATATATTTCCGTAACAGTTCCAACTGTGGAACGAGGATTCTTATTGGTTGATTTCTGGTCGATGGATATGGCTGGTGAAAGACCTTCTATTTTATCTACATCCGGTTTTTCTGCCTGTCCAAGGAACTGTCTGGCATAGGAGGACAGTGACTCCATATATCTTCTCTGTCCCTCAGCATAAATGGTATCAAATGCAAGGGAAGATTTTCCCGAACCGGAAAGTCCGGTAAAGACTATAAATTTATTTCTCGGCAGAGTCACATCTACATTCTTAAGATTGTGCTCCCGTGCGCCGGTTACTGTTATGTATTTTATCTCACTCATTTCTAATTCCTTTTCATTCACGGATATTCCATTGGGATATAACTTTATCAAACGGACATATTTGAATCAGGCATTATTTATCATAGTCTCTAAGTTTCACCTTCAGTTCAATCAGCTCATCTCTGAGGATAGCCGCAAGCTCGAAGTTCAGTTCTGATGCTGCCTGATTCATCTTCTTGGTCAGGCGGTCTATTTCCTTACCAAGCTCTTTCTTATTCATAAGGTCAGGATCCTTACCCACCTTCCTGCGTCTGTCTGCCTCATCCTCCTCAGCAGCCTTAAGGCTTGTGGAAATAAGCTCCCTGACAGCCTTTCTTACAGTCTGAGGTGTGATTCCATGTTCGTCGTTATATTTCTGCTGAATCTCACGTCTTCTGTTGGTTTCATCTATAGCCTTTCGCATTGAGTCTGTAATCGTATCTGCATACATTATTACATGACCGTCTACATTTCTCGCTGCACGTCCTATAGTCTGGATAAGAGAGGTTTCTGAACGAAGGAATCCTTCTTTATCAGCATCAAGGATGGCTACCAGAGTTATCTCCGGAATATCAAGTCCTTCACGGAGAAGATTGATTCCGACCAACACATCAAAAACCCCCAGACGAAGATCTCTTACTATTTCCATTCGTTCCATGGTATCGATATCTGAATGCAGATACTTAACCTTTACGTTCAAACCTCTCAGATAGTCCGTCAGTTCCTCAGCCATTCTTTTGGTAAGTGTGGTTACCAGAACCTTGTTTCCATTTGAAGTCTCCCTGGATATCTCTGCATAGAGATCATCCACCTGACCTGCCACAGGTCTTACATCTATTTCAGGATCCAGAAGTCCTGTAGGTCTGATAATCTGCTCTACTCTGGCCTGCTCATGTTCATCTTCATATGGCCCCGGAGTGGCAGATACGAACAGAATCTTATCTATTCTTTTCTCATATTCCTCGAAATTCAGTGGTCTGTTATCCATGGCTGAAGGAAGTCTGAAGCCGAAATCAATAAGAGTTTCCTTTCTCTTCTTATTACCTCCGAACATTCCTCTTACCTGGGGAAGTGTCTGGTGCGACTCATCCACTATCAGCAGATAATCATCTTCGAAGAAATCCATAAGTGTAGCAGGAGTCTCTCCGGGCTTTCCACCAGAAAGGATTCTTGTATAATTCTCGATGCCGGAACAGAAACCTGTTTCCCGAAGCATTTCCATATCGAACTCAGTTCTTTCCTGAATACGCTGAGCTTCCAGAAGCTTATCATGGGACTTAAAATATACGATTCTCTCCCTCAGTTCTTCATCAATCTCCTTCAGTGCCCGCTCCAGCTTATCAGGAGCTATTACATAATAAGAGGCCGGGAAAATACAGGTAAAAGTAATATCCCTCTTAATCTCTCCTGTCAACGGATCAAACTCTGAAAGACGATCTATTTCATCTCCAAAGAATTCTATTCTAATTGCTTCACCATCCCGGTTTGGAGGAATTATGTCAACCACATCACCTTTTACTCTGAAGCTGCTTCT
>CACZPG010000293.1 GCA_902782965.1 uncultured Lachnospiraceae bacterium | reverse complement strand
GCAATAGTACTGGCGGGGGCAATGGTACTATCCATGGTAAATGTACCAGTGGGGGTTAATAAGGTTGAAGCTGAAACGGTTACTGAGGAAAGTAATATTCTATCAACAGATAGAGATAATCCAAGAACCGGTAATATTTTCATTGAGGTTACAGGAACACTTAGAGCGCAGGATATAGAGGCGGCGGTAAATCGGATAAATGAAATAAGAAAAGAAGCTTGTGATAATCGATATGCTTATCCTAATGATGGGAATGGAACCCAGTTGACTACTCATTTATCGTCATCGGATTATGTTCCTATTAAGTGGTCATTGGGACTTGAAAAACTTGCTATTATAAGAGCTGCAGAATACAGTGTATTTAGTGGTCATGTCCGACCTAATACAAAGAATGAGCATTCATATAACATGCCCCAAATTAATGGAACTTCTATTTGGTTGGAAAATTTGGCAGCTAATTATTCTCCTGGTTACAGTTTGGTAGATGTAATTAACCAGTGGTATGGAGAGAAAAATTTGTATGTTAATGGAAAGAGTGGCTATGGCCATTATCAGCTTATGATAAATCCCAAAATTACCGGGTTTGGTATAGGCTTATTTACAAATACTAAAGAAAGATATGTAAATTATGCTGCCGGAGAATTTACTCATTCAATTGGAGCAGGTGATCAAAATGCATCATTTAATTATGATGGATCTTATATACAGATAGTTGAAATTGCCAAATCTCTAATAACAGGAATTAATCTGTCTGGTACGCAGATTTATCCTGTTGGTGCTGGCGGTAAACTTAGTGCGGTAGTAAGCACAAATTTGGATGGAAACTATTCCGCCAAGGTAAACAAAGGTGTTACCTGGTCTTCTTCTGATGAATCCATAGCTAAAGTATCGGATACCGGTGAGGTGACTGCTGTAGCTTCAGGAGTAGCTACTATTACAGTTTCTGTTTCTAACGGAACTGATGATTTTAGTAGTTCTATAGATATTTGTGTGCTTCCGGAAGGAACAACTATAGACAGCATTGAAAAACCTAAGACGATTACTGTAGAGAGCAGAGGAGTTCCTTCATTACCCTCTACTGTAAATGCTATTCTCAGTAATGGAAATACTATACCTATAGCTGTTAACTGGGACGAATATGATTCTAATAATTTAAAGACCTATTTCGAGAGTAATGAATTTGAAATAACCGGAGATGCATTTGGAAACAGTGTAGTTCAGACGGTTCATGTAAATGCAATACCGGTATCAGATATAACCTGTTCTCCTTATTCATCAACAGTTACAACCGATTCAGGAACTAAACCAACTCTCCCAAAGGGTTTTATTACATTCCCTGATGGTTTCCAGTATACCCAGCTCAATATGGAATGGGATACGGATAATGTGAATCATTATATGGACAGAGCGGGAGGATCTTTCACTGTTTATGGAGTTACAGCTTATGTTTTTCAAACGGATAATGGTTCAGTTCAGGTTCCGTCCCATTTTACATTAAAGGTCAATCCGGCTACTGTTACAAATGTAGTTTATGACGAGACTGGTATCACCACTCCAAGTGGTACTGAGCCTGAATTGCCACATTTCCCGAAATCCGTAACCTGGTCAAATGGTGATGTGGATGATGCAGATAGCCAGAGTGATGAATATGGATGTATTGTATGGGACAAGAGTGATTCTCATTACAATGATTATAATAATAGAGATGGTGGTTCATATAAAGTATATGGATATTATTACGATAATATCAATTACACATACTACAGTACGAAAACATCTGTTACCGTATATGTAACTCCTGCAACTGTCTCCTCTTTTGAATATGATGACTCTCCGGTTAAAGTTAAAAATGGTGACAATCCTATTGATTCTCTTCCGGAGACTGCACATGTAACCTGGTCTAATGGCGATGAGGATGATCTGGAAATCAACTGGGACAGCATATCGGAAGATATCTATAAACATACACTTGATGTGTCATACACATTTGATGCTACAGGCAGTGTTAATTGTGGAAAAGATTCCAAAGGAAATGATGTTATAAAGGATGTAAAGGTTAAGTGTGAGATTTTAGCTCCGGAACTTGAAGAGGTACCGTCATTTTCTGAGATAGAAGTTGTCGAAGATTCTGATATTAGTGCTAAGCTTCCTAAGAGTACTTCGCTTGTGTGGAAGAATGGAAAAACCACGTATTCACAGCAGATAGAATGGGATGCTGTAGATGAGGAATTACTTGAGACACCGGGAACAGAATTCACTGTGACAGGAAGTATCAAGAACAGACCGAATCTGGGCAAGATTCTTTCGGTAAAGGTTAAGGTTATCCCTAAATCTCTCGTAAGCCTTGACTGGTATGATGTGGATAATGAGACGATATCTGAAGAGCAGACTGCCAAGGGAACCGTTTTCTATGACTGCTATGACTGGTCTAAGCTGAGCGGAAAACTCATTGCTACCTATGATAATGGCAAGACTGATATTATTGATATTAAAAGTACGCAGATTACTGTAACAGGATATAATGAAGCCTCAACTGCTTCTTCACAAAGTGTTACATTGTCTTACACTTATAATAATGGAACCTCTTCTGTAACAAAGAGTGTTACAATGGCGCTCACTCTCTACCTTCCTAAATCAATAGAAGTTACCGTTCCTACGAAGACGACCTATGTTAAGGGACAGTCTCTGGATTACACCGGCTTCAGCGTGAAGGTTATCTATGATGATGAGACAATTAAATATTATGCCTATGGTGAAGGCAATTACACAGTTGGAAACTTTGACCCGAATACTCTCGGAAATCAGAATATAGTAGTCAGTCTTAACGGTCTGAAGGATTCCTTTAATGTATATGTCCTTCCTGTAATGGCTTCAAGTATGGAGGTTGAAGGTATTCCTTATCAGAAGATTGATACGGACTTTAATCTTGGGGATGCAACGGTTAAGATCACTTATAACAATGAAACAACAGCCACTTTTTCTCTTGAGGACTTAATGAAAGAAGGTTACATTACTTCAAGTGGATTAGATACCAGCAGCCTTGGTTCTCAATACGTAGTATTTGAATATAATGATCCTGATATTGATGAGGACAGCAGCATATATGATAGTTTATATTATACCGTTGTAGATAAGCTGGTGGATTCTATTGAGGTCAGCGAAACACCGAATAACGATACAGTTATTGAAGGCCTTGATGTTGATCCTTCCGGTGGAAAGATTACGGTATATTATGATAATAATACCTCGGAAGAAATAGATATTACTTCGGAGATGCTTTCAGGATATGATGTAAATAAACTTGGCAATCAGGAAGTAACAGTTACATATGCAGGCAAGACAGATACCTTTGATATAGACGTTGTGGCTAAGTCCATGGAAAAGGTAGAGGTTGTCGGACCTAAAAAAACCAAATATCTGGTAGGCGAAAATCTGGATCTGACCGGTGCCGGAATAAATATTACTTATAATAACGGAACCACAGGTTTTATTCAGGCCGAGATAGGTTACTTTGATAATGGACTTGAAGTAAATTTCTACGATACCAGATGGCGTCATGTAAGTCCAAATAATCTGAAGTCCGGAGATTATTATGTTGAGATATGTTTTGATTACGATGATGATGAGTATTATTTCTATGAGGATGAAGAATATAATATCAGCGTAGCATCACCTGTATCCGGTTCAACTGCAGCTATTTCTTCAGAGGATGCATATAAACTTGAAGCGTGTGAAGATGCAGAGGATATCGTAGATGCGCTGATTGGTTCTACCATCAGTGTTCCATGTGATAACGGAACTTCATTAAAGGTTGAACTTACTCAGGATATGATAGGTGTTCCTTATGAGATAACTTCAGCTGCACAGGCAGATTTAAATGAAGATGAACTTCAGATGCTTGAAATGGCTGAAGCTGAGAACAGTACACTTCTGAAGACTGTAATTACAATCGGAACAGATACAACGGGAAATCCTATAACAGCGAACATTTATGTGATGATAGAGAAGGACTCGCCAGTCAATCCGACACCAACGCCGGGTCATCAGACTTCTACGCCAACTCCTGATGCTAAGAAACCTGTCAATCCGGTTAATCCATCGGAGCAGGGAAATCCTGCTGTACCTACACAGGCACCTGCACCTGCTGATCCTTCGGCAGCACCAACCCAGAATCCATCTGCAGAGGCTGCTCCATCTGCCCCTGTAGCATTGCCTCATAAGGGAGATATTCTAAAGGTTGGCGATGCGAATTACATGGTTACCGGAGGAAGCACAGTTCAGTACAGAGGTCCGGTTGATAAGAAGGTTAAATCCATAGAGATTCCTTCAAGTATTACTATCGAAACTCAAACATATGCAGTTACTGAAATCGGTGAAAGCGCATTTGAGGGATGTAAGAAACTTACCAGTGTAGTAATTCCTGAAAGTATTAAGAAGATTGGGGCAAGAGCCTTCTATGGTTGTAAGAAGCTTAAAAGTGTAACCATCAAAACCACAAGGCTTACCAAGAAGAGAATAGGCTCCAAGGCGTTCAGTGGTATAAAGAAAAATGCTACCTTCAAGTGTCCGGCCAAGAAGCTTAAGAACTACAAGAAATGGATTAAGAAGGCCGGAGCTAACAAGAAGGCCAAATATAAGAAACTTAAGTAAATTTATGAAAACTTAGATTATGGGGAGATAGTATATGATCCTGCTTGTTCAAAACAATACTGAATATGAGAATGACCTGAGGGCGATGATCAGTGCTTTCTTCCCTGTGGAGAAGATAAAGTCTGCTACGCCGGCGGAGGTATCTGATTACAGCAGAAAGATATTCGGTGAATTTACATTTGTATTCACTGCCTTGTTTGATGAGAGCTCAACAAGACTCCGGGTTGAAGAGAAGGGATATGTTAAATATTCAGCCTATGCTTATGGTAATTTCCAGGACAGAAAGCGTTACAGAAACAGGCTTAAGCTTGCTTCCTACAGGCTTCTGTCGGAGTATACCGGACGAACTCTTCCCTGGGGAAGTCTTACGGGTATGCGTCCTACCAAGATAGCTACCAAGGGAATTGACAAAGGAAAAATCAGATCAGATATAATTGATTATTATCAGATCACCTATGATACAAGTACGGAGAAGGCAGAACTTGCGACAGATGTGGCTTTTACTGAAAGCGAGATAATCAGATCTGTTAATCCACTTACGGATTACTGTCTGTATGTCGGCATTCCTTTCTGCCCGACCAGATGTCTGTATTGTTCTTTTGCTGCCTATCCGATAATGGAATTCGCTTCTAAGGTGGGTGACTATATAGATGCCGTGAGGAAGGAACTGCCCTTCATTTCCTATCTGAACAGAGATCGTCGACTGGTTGCTGTTTATATTGGCGGGGGTACACCTACCTCCCTGTCTGCTGATGAACTGGCAAAGATAATGCAGTGTATCAACGATTCGTTTGATCTTTCTCATCTCAGAGAATACACTGTCGAAGCCGGTCGTCCCGACAGCATAACCAGAGATAAGCTGGAGGTGCTGAAGAAATATGGCTGTACCCGTATCAGTATCAACCCACAGACCATGAACGAGAGAACTCTGAGAACCATAGGCCGTGCTCATACTCCGTCCGATGTGAAAAGGGCGATGAATGATGCGAGAAAAGTCGGTTTCAAAAATATAAATATGGATATTATCGCCGGTCTTCCAAATGAAGAGGTTGAGGATATGCAGTTCACTCTTGATGAAATTGAGAAGATGTTACCGGAATCACTGACGGTTCATTCTCTGGCAATCAAGAGAGCGGCCAATCTGAATCAGGAATATAGTATTTATAAAGCCAGAATTAACCATAACACGGACAAGATGCTTTCACTTGCAGCAGATAAGGCCAAAGCTATGGAAATGCTTCCGTATTATTTATATCGACAGAAGAATATAGCCGGAAATCTGGAAAATACAGGTTTTGCAAGAAAAGGCTATGAATGCATTTACAATGTTCTGATAATGGAAGAGAAGCTGGATACCTTTGCGGCAGGAGCGGGAGCTATAACGAGACTCCTGAATATCGAAGATGGTATTATCAATAGAATAGACCGGGTTGAGAATTGTAAGAATGTAGACGAATACATTTCCAGACTGGATGAAATGCTTGAAAGAAAACAGCTGGGGGTTGATAGCAGGATTATATCCATCTGAAATTGAAAATGGATTATCTTATGATCTGAAATAGGGAATGGCCTGACTTATAACCTGAAACCGGAAATGGCTTAACTTTATTGACTGAACTAAGTGATTATCATAAGATTATTAGCTCATAAGCAGAAATTATCTTCAATAATTAACGGGTAATGTATGTTAGAATTATTACATCGTAGTAATTAATTATGATAAGAGAAGGAGAAGTATTATGGACAAATATGTATGTGGAGCTTGTGGTTATGTTTATGATCCTGAAGTAGGTGATCCTGACAGCGGTATCGCTCCGGGAACAGCCTTCGAGGATATCCCTGATGACTGGGTATGCCCTCTTTGTGGAGTAGGCAAGGACATGTTTGAGAAACAGTAAAATGTAATTATAAAGGAGACCAGTAAATGGTCTCCTTTTATTGGTTTGTGCGCTTCTCGACGCACGAAAAAATTAAAGATTAATTGGGAGGATAACAAAATGATTTTATCAAGACCGGACATGATGCAGAGAATAACAACACCGGAACTGGCAAAGATCTACATTGATGAACAGATCCAGGAATTGCGTGAACAGATAGGTGATAAGAAGGTGCTTCTGGCCCTTTCGGGAGGTGTTGATTCATCCGTAGTAGCTGCTCTGCTTATCAAGGCTGTAGGACAGCAGCTGGTATGTGTACATGTAAATCACGGACTTCTGAGAAAAGGAGAACCGGAGCAGGTTATAAAGGTATTCAGAGATGAAATGAATGCCAACCTTATCTATGTAGATGCAACAGACAGATTCCTGGATAAACTGGCCGGAGTGACAGATCCGGAGCAGAAGAGAAAGATAATCGGTGGAGAATTCATAGAAGTATTCGCAGAGGAAGCACGCAAATTAGACGGAATAGAATTCCTTGCACAGGGAACCATATGGCCTGACATTCTTGAAAGTGATGCCGGAATCAAGGCTCATCACAATGCAGGAGGTCTTCCTGAAGATATGGACTTCGAACTGGTAGAGCCTGTTCGTATCCTCTTTAAAGATGAAGTACGTGTAGTAGGAAAAGAACTGGGACTTCCAGACAACATGGTATATCGTCAGCCATTCCCGGGACCGGGACTTGGCGTCAGATGTCCGGGAGCAATTACCAGAGACAGACTTGAAGCAGTTCGTGAATCAGATGCAATCCTCAGAGAAGAATTCGCAAAGAACGGTCTCGAAGGAAAAGTATGGCAGTACTTCACGGTAGTACCGGACTTCAAATCAACCGGAGTTAAAGATGGAAAGAGAACCTTCGACTGGCCATGCATAATTCGCGCCATCAACACTACAGACGTTATGGAAGTAACAGTAGAACATCTCTCCGACGAACTGATTGATCACCTTGTAAATCGAATCATCTCCGAAGTACCGGGAATTAACAGAGTACTGTTCGACTATACACCAAAACCACCGGCTACTGTAGAATATGAGTGATAACGAGCCAAACCGAGATAGATAATCAGCGACCACCGAAGGTGGTAGTCAATGAAGAAACACACCCTTATGCTTGCATGAAAGGGTGTGT
>CACZPG010000292.1 GCA_902782965.1 uncultured Lachnospiraceae bacterium | reverse complement strand
TTGCCATCCGAATCTTCAGATATTCCTCCATTATCTCGGGTATATACCACATCAGAATCCTGAGTTAATACCTTGTCAAGAGTAGCATCCACTACGGTAAATATTACAACCTCACCGGTTACTTTATCACTCTCCTTGATTGTCTGTTCAACACCGTCAACTGTAGGATTACTCAGAATCACAGGATCATCAGGATCAAAGGTGAAATCAGCTATCTCAGGATGCACATCCAGAAGATTGAAGTCTTCCGTTATAGCTTCATCGCTTTCTCTCTGTAATGTAATTCCGATATACTCAGTAAGAATATCATCTTCTTCATATATTTCATCTTTAGTATAGGTTATAGAACTCGAGAAAGAAGAATCCGAAGCCTTCTTAATCTTAAATCCTGTAGGAGCATTAACTGTAAAGGATGACTTAACATAGTATTCATTATTCACGCCTGAAAGAATCGGTGTCAGTCCATCCGTAGGATAATAAGCAACGGTAAAACCAAACGGTCCCATTTCTTCTCCGTAATAATCTTCCGTCTCCGGGAAAGTGATTCTGACCTTATAGTTACCGACCTTATCTGATCCAACCAAGGCACTCAGTTCAGAACTACTTAAAGGTTGATTCGAGGAATCAAGGAATTCACTGGTCGGTGTTCCATCATAATCAGACGGAATAGTAAGCAGAGTAGCAAAATCCAGTGACTTACCAATTTCTGTTCCTTTATATACTGTTCCGAAGGTTGGGGTAGGAATATCCAGAGTCTTCTTATCTCCCTGCTTCTTCAATGTAAAGGTAAGTGTTTTTACATTACCGGAGTAATCAACAGCTTTGGCGGTTATCTCCCTTGGTTTTCCTTCTTCCGACTCCAGGAGAATATAACATGTCTTCATATTATCGCCACCAGATAAAAACAAACCATCACCATATATACTACCATCACAGCTTACAGTAGCCAGATTCACATCCTTAACAGTAAGCTCAACTTTATCAGCAGATACAGTACTTCCGTCAGTTATTGAGGCAGCCTCTCCATCAATAAGCGGAGTTTCGAACTCCGGTGGATCCGAGTCAAATATAATATCAGAAAGCATATTAGTCAGGTCATATAGCGTATCAGTCTCTGCACCGCCATCTATTTTCTTCAATGTATAACCCAGGTCATCCCCTGAATTTACTATATCCTCATCAATATCAAAGGAAGCGGCAAAATCATCATATCTTCCATCCTCAGTATAATAGAGGAATTTTACCAGATAACCTGATGGAGCCTTTACTGTAACCTTATCCTTAGCATATTTGCCATTCTCTAAACCTTCCAGAGTTACAGTCATACCATCACTGGAAATGTATGCAATACTATATTCAAAGTAACTGGAATAGAAAGGATCGTAAGTATCAGTTTCGGTACCGTATACAGTGAATCTGTAAGTTCCTTCTTCCGTAGGCTTCGATGGAAGTTCATTAAGTTCACTATCATAATAAGTTATGCTTAAGGTTCCATTATAGTCTTCACAATCACTCACATACTCTGCATAATCAAAGAGGTCATAATCCGTTCCGACAAATACAATAATATCGTCTTCAAAGTAAATATCATAGTTTTTCTTAGGTTCTTCAGTATCACCCTGATCGCTACCTGCTTTGGACGATACTGTTTTCTTTGAGCCGGCCTTGGAAGCTCCGGCTTTAGCTGAACCTGCTTTGGCTGAGCCGACTTTGACAGACTTATTTCCGGAAGAACCGGAACCGGTATCATCACTTTGGATATTCTTCTCATTCTCAGCTGCTGCTTCTTCAGATTTCTTCTGCTCTGCATCAGCTTCTGAAATAATAACCTTACTTGTAACATCTTCGAGAACAGGAACTACCTCCGGTGTCACTACAGGCGCCTCAGTAGAAGCATCTTCTTTAACCGGATTTACTGTTTTAGCATCAGCAGCTGCCTCTGTAGTCTCATTTGTTGATGCAGCCGGTTTTTCCTCAGTCTTTTGGGTTTCAGTCTTCTGATTTTCAGATTTTGAGGATTCATCTTTTTTAGCTTCAGTTGTTTTGACTTCAGTAGTTTTGGCTTCAGTAGTCTTAGCTTCAGTTGTCTCTTCCTTATTACCCTGATCTGAACCTTCTTCAACAACCTCCTCAGCTTCAGCATAAGAACCATAGCTGACCGGAGTTGAATACATGGCAGCAAAGATCATAACTACTGCAAGTAAGATGCTTAATATCCTGTTATTTCTATTTCTATGAAAATGTTTCTTCATCAGCAGTTACCTCCTTACTTCCATTCTATCGTTATATCTTCTTCAACCGGATCTGAGAATGTCCAATTCCAGCTTCCTCCTGTCGGAGGCTCCAGGGATGGTATGGATGCTGTTCCACCCTTCTTAACAGTCTGTGTACCGAATACACTTCCGTTATACATAAATGTAACTGTCACAGTATCACCCAGATCACCGGAATCATCACTACCCGGATCTGATGAACCACCGTCACCATCGTCTTCAAAAGCAACATCTCTGCCTTCCTCAAGTGCAATTCCAAGCATATTTCTGACTGATTCAGGAAGTTCAGAATAGTCAATATCCTGAGGATCCGACAAATAATCTGTGGTCTTGTCATCTTCGTAGATAATAACCTCTTTGCCTTTCTCGACAACAACTTCCTTATCAGATTTAGTGCCATCCTTATATACAAGATAGGAAGCTACTTTTCCTTCAAAGACAGAAATCTTGGTATACTTCACACCGTCAATTTCATACACGGATACTCTGAATATGGTTCCGCGTACTGACATTGTGGAGTTCGGTGTATTTACTTCATAGCTGGAATCATCATTTAGCTTATTCTGAATATCATTCGTAATAGAACCTCGTTTAAGCTCTATCTCCGTCTTACTGTTCTCACTGTTTCCGGAAGCATTCAGAACCAGCTGAGTATCTTCCTCCATGTATATATATTTGTCATCATCAGCCTGCAGGACCATATTACCCTTATTCAGGGTTACTGTATCGCCTGTCTCAAGTACCATATTGTTATAAGGATCAATATCACCGATATCTTGTCTGGTGACAGTTCCCTCTCCATCAATCTGATAGACCTTAAGCATACGATAAGCATTCTTCTTAAAAAAAGAAAGAAATACTACAACTCCCGCTATTACCAGTATGACTACGGCCGAAACTACAATAATAATCTTCTTAACATTCATAATAAAATCCTTCAAAAAAGTGATTCAAATTTATAGACAATATACCAATTTAATTATACAAAACAATACCTCTGATGTAAACAAAAAAGAGTGTCACCTGCGACACTCTTCGCCCGAAATGATAGCTGCCAGAGGCAGCTACTTTCAAGACTTGATTTCTGTTATTTTTCAGTTAAATGATTTTAGATTTTCAGTTCAATAACCACATCCAGACCGGGATTTCTGTTATACAGATTCAGCTTCCCCTGCATCTTCTCCACCAGGTCTTTCACTATATAAAGTCCCAGTCCGGAACCGTTCTCATTACCACAGTTCTTGCCCCGGTAGAATTTTCCGGTGATAAAAGGAATCTCTTCTTCCGGAATGCCGGGACCGAAATCTCTGAAATGAATTATAGCCCTATTGGCTTCATTATCCTGTTTATCTTTATTATCATGATCAGCTGTTTCCTGCAGCTCCAGAGATATCTCAATATTCGTCTTGGCATATTTCTCTGAATTGCTCTTCAGATTCTCCATTATCTGCAGAAGCCTTTTAGGATCTGCGGTAATAACTACGCTGTCCTCACCTGAGCGCTTACCCTCAGGAAAAATGATATCTACCTTATCATCAAATGCAAACAGCCCTCTCACATCCTCATCAAGAAATCTGATCAGATCAATACTTTCTTCTGTAACCTCCAGCCTGTTCATTTCGGAAATGGAATGAAGGAACAGATCATTGGTAAGCTTAGATACCTCGTCACATTTCTGCATGAGCACATTCAGATACTTCTGTCTCTTCTCCGGGGTAGAATCCATGTTGGCTTCAAAAGCTTCTGCGTAAGCTCTTATGGAAGCCATAGGTGTTTTGATATCATGAGAAAGAGTTGCTATTACAGTTTTATTATTCTCTATCGCAGTTTTCTCGGCGTTTCTGGATTTAACTATTTCCTTTCGCATATTTTCGAAAGCCCAGGTAAAGTCTCCGAAATAATTACCCCTGTCCATCTTAAGGGAAGCATCCATATTTCCCTTCGAAACCTCTGTTGCAAAATCCTTCATATCCTCGAAGGGCTTAAGAATACGGCTGTTCAGATACAGAAGCATAATAAGAACCCCGATGATACTGATCACTAACGGAAGGAAAACCTGGAAAACCTGAGAATCTGTCGTATTCTCCGATTCTTCTTCCTGATCTGATGCCACAAGCTCATCGCATTTCTGAATTGCACCCTCTGTATCTCCGGAATTGATTCTGTTCTTTATTTCATTAACTTCTACAGCCAGATAATTACCTTCCGAATCAGAGGAACTCTTCTTTCTGTCACTGTAGATATGCATAATGATCCCACCGGCACATAATATGAGCAATATAAATATTATTGCAATGCCTGCCAGTTTCTTATTCATACGTTACTCCCATCAGTTATTTATACGAGGCATAGGTCGGATTCACTCCAACATATATCCGACCTTGAAAACCGTCTTCAGATGCTCCGGTTTAGAGGGATCCTGCTCCAGTTTCTCTCTCAGCCACCTTATATGCACCGTAAGTGTGGAGGCATCCACTTCACTGAATGCACCCCACACTTCTGAAATCAGTTTATCCTTTTCTACAGCTTCACCTTTATGCCTGGCAAGAAATGCAAGAAGATCGAATTCCTTAAGGGAAAGATTCACGGTTTTCCCATCTCTGGTTACGGTTCGGGAAGACAGATTGATCACTACGTCCCCGAAGCTTACCAGTTCTTCCCGGTCGTTCATTCCATAGGTTCTTCTCATAAGAGCATTTACCCTTACAAGAAGTTCCTTCATGGAATAGGGTTTCGGAAGATAGTCGTCCCCGCCTTCCTCAAATCCCGTAACTCTGTCATCAACACTGGTTCTTGCACTTGCAAATATTACGGGAACAGTGGAAACTCTTCTAAGCTCACGGCACACCTCAAAGCCCTCCCCATCCGGAAGATTAACATCCAGAAGGATCAGATCAAACCGGCCGTCAGTAAGCTTATCGAAAGCTTCCTCCACACTGTAGGCATGTTCTACTTCATATTCATAATCTGTCAGCATTTCTCCGGTTATATCGGATAATGCAACATCATCATCAACAATCAGGATTTTTTTCATGGCAGAACCCCTGTATATATTAATATTATGACTATGCTTTCAGTTTACTCCGAAATCAGATCTCTTGCACTCAGTTTTTTAACTTTTCTTGATGAAATATATCCCAGCACCAGATAGCAGAGTGCAAATATAATTATAGGCTTAATGAAGAACATTACTCCATATTCAAGCTCTATATGAGGGATTCCGAAGAGTGAGAATATTGCTGCCATCAGCTTCGCAGAATAGAGTCTGCTGAGAATAACTCCCACTATTGCACTTAATAGACTTATTATCATAAACCTGGCTGCAAAAGAACTTCTGACTCTGCCCACACTGAAACCTGTAGCCCTGTATATTCCAAGGTCCGTCTTCTCCTGTATAAACGCCTTGTCACATACCATCACTATTGTCACTATCGCAAAAACAAACGAAAGTACATATATCATAATTTTCGAACCTAATGCCGCCGTATAGAAGCTGTCTAGAAAGAAAGCATTTTCACCGTCAAAGTCATTAAATTTTATTTCAATATCATCTCCATATTTATCCTTGACCGCCTTAACTATCTCCGGTCCTTTAGAAGTATCCTTCAGCACTACTCCATACATTGCCAGCTGATTGATATTATACTTATCTGTGGAATCTTCCTTGAGTCTGCTTAATCCGTCCAGAGAAATAATAAAGGCTTTTCCCGTATCACTCATTGTCTGAAAGATTCCTACGATTACATAATCCGCTGAATATTCATTACGCCCGACAGTAACTGTATCTCCGATTCCAACTTCCAGAAGTTTACTGACCTGCTCCGTGATAACTATTTCATTATCATATTTAACATCTCTGCCCTTATACACCGATGAGAGTTCCTCCGGATATCCTGAGACAATAGCCATAATACTCTCTCCGTTAACGGATGCATAAACATGTGATTTATATAGTCTTGAATCTATCTCAGAATACTTACTGATTATATTCTCGATATCAGCCACCTTGCACTTAGGCTCAGCCACCTGAAATGCAAATTCAATATCCATAAACGGTTCTCCCATGGAGGCCAGTGCATTTCTTGACTGAATGAATCCACCCATAAGTTCCGTGGTCACAATAGTAAAGATAAGAAGCACTGTTACGATAATCATACTGATGTATCTCTTCGGAGCACTTGTAATCTGACGAAGTCCCAGCCAGAAACTAAGTAACCTCTTTCTGACAGGCATATTGATTATGCTGTCAAAGTAGTAATCATCACGTCCATTTGTGATAGCCTTTACAGGTGAAGTCCTGGATATTCTTCTGGTAAAAATATAAACATAAATTATCGTTATCACGAAAAGGAGTACTGAGAATATCAGACTTTCCAGAATCGGAAGCTTCTTCTCCGGAAGTATGGCAGTCAGACTGAAGAACACCCTGCTCATTATTCTCTCGGCCGGAATTGATACAATAACTCCCAGAAGAATTCCAATCAATTCCACAAGCAGATACTGAATAACAAATACCATCTGAATCTTCCTGTCTGTGAAGCCCTGACTCTTCAGGATTCCGAGATCCTTATATTTTATTTCCATTTCCGTGCTGACGTTATGGCCTGCAACAATAAGGAAAATCACGAAAAGAAGAATTGCAAAGCCTGTTATTACAGCAAGGATAATCTCAATGAAAAGCCCCGTATAATGCTCTGCTGTTTCCCTCGTCATTGTAGCCTTTGCCATATCATTAAACTTGGTTTCAAGTGTCAGATTCCTAAGGAAAAGATTCGAGGATTCATCTGCCTTGGCACTGGGATATACAAACACAGCCTTTCCTATAACCCATCCATCCAGCTCAGGATCGACTATGCTGGCCTTATTGGATTTATAGAGTACATCAAAATCCTCATCACTGATAAAGATCATTTTATATCCAATAACTGCCGATCCCTGATAAGCCTCCTGAACCAGCCCCTTAACCGTAAAGGTTTCATGAGAATTCAGAAAATCTATATCAAGCTTACTGCCGGCCTTAGCATCAAGTTCTGTCTTAAGGCCGTAAGGAAGATATGTCTCTCCTTTCTTAAGCGAATGATTCTTATAATCCGGCGAATCCGGCATTATCAGTTCTGTACAATCCTCATTAAATATCGGAATTGTTCCGGGCTGTTTTATGATAAAGTAACCATTTGAATCCTTCTTATCACCTATGGCTGCATTTAATCCTACCAGAGCATCATGTACTTCAATATGATCTACAGTATCCTGAGCTCTGACCTTATCCATCAGTTCCTCTGAATAATTACTATCAGTAAAGAATGCAAAGATTACACCTTTATCTTCAACCTCAAAGGCCCTGTTCAAAGCCAGATCAAAATTCTTTCTGACACCGAACATCGTTATAACGCTTATAACTATCAGCATTGTAAGAATCATGAAGCCTGTCATGATTCCTTTTCTATTTTTAATACCTGCTTTGACAAGTGTAAAAATTTCCATTTCAGTTCCTTCCTATGTGACAGGACGGTTGATTACCAATCCAGTGACTCAAGCCACGCATTAACCTGCGTCTCTCTGGACTTGTTGCTCTGAAGCAATTCTCCGTCCTCGCCCTTCTCGCCATATCGACTGAGTTCCAGCTCACCTACTATATTTCCGTCATCCAGATACAGAATTCTGTTTCCATGCAGTGCTGCCTTTATATCATGAGTAACCATCACTATACTTTGTCCATTATTATTCAGCTCCGTGAGAAGTTCCAGAACCTCCTTCGTATTACGTCGGTTAAGAGCTCCCGTGGGTTCATCTGCAAATAAGATTTCCGGATCATTTATAACAGCACGGGCTATAGCGCATCGCTGCTGTTCACCTCCCGATACTCTTGAGGGAAGATGAGTCTTAACCTCAGAAAGATTCATTCTGTCCAGAAGTTCTTCTGCCTTCTTCTTAGTATCAGCTGCACTTCTTGACTTATTCAGATAACCTGTAACAGCTACATTTTCCAGGAGGGTCAGGTTACTGACAAGGTGCATCTGCTGGAAGACAAATCCGAATTCCCCCGCACGGATTTCACTCATCTTCTTCTCTTTCACCTTAGTTATATCAATTTCTTCAGAAGTCTCTCTGCTCTTTCCCTTAGAGTCACTGCCCACAGCCTTCTTCGGTTTTCTCTTATATATCACCTGTCCGGCAGTAGCTTTGTCCATTCCCGAAAGTGCATATAACAGAGTTGATTTTCCGGAACCGGAGGAACCCATTATCACCGTGAAATCTCCTTCATAAATATCCATATTCACATTAGTCAGTACAGATGTAAGCTCTCCATTATTTGAAAAGCTCTTCTGCATATCCTTCGCAGAAAGAATAATCTCTTTCATTTAGTTCATCCTCCATCAGCGAGCCAGAAAACCGGTCATTCTGACTCAATTATATAAATTTCAAAGGTACCATAAGCTCGTGCTTACAGTACCTTTATACATTAAAAGTTATTAAGAAGTCCTTAACAAATATATATTAGTCGGATAGTTTCTTATATAGCAGACCGAAGGTTCCCGGGCCGCAGTTGAGCGCTATTACAGGTGAAGCTTTCTGATATATTATTCTGTCAAACTTAACGTATTTATTAATCTCTCCATCGATGATGTCCAGCTCTTTCTGGCTCATTCCGACATAAGTAACGAAGAGCAGACTCTTGTCAATTCTATGAGAGAAGCTAAGCTCAGACTTAATATATTTCTTCCAGGAGTTCTGCTGATCTCCGAAGAATATACGGCCAACACTTATCCGGCCGTTCTTCATTCTGAGTACGGGCCTCATCATAATCGCATTGGAAATAACATTTATCCAGTTATCTACCTGACCAGCCAGAGCCATATATTTCAGACTGCTCACAACAAAACTCGTGGAGAATTTTCCTCTCTCATTCTCTAGAGTCTCCTTGATAGCTGCTGCGTTAATACCCTTTCTTAACAGGCGGCAGGCTTCAATAACCATAAGCCCCTGACCGCTGGACAAATGTCCGGTATCCACTACTGTAACATTATCAAAGGCTTCAGCTGCTTCAATAGCCATCGGGCAGCCACTGTGATTAACGTCCTTCGAAATAGATATATGTATAATATTATGGGCCCGGGTCAGAAGACCGGCAAAGAATGCTTCATATTCTTCAACGGAAGGCGCCACATTCTGAGCCACTTTATCACCATCATCCAGATAAGCAACAAGGCCCTCCGATTCTATTTCAACACCATCAGTGAAAATTCCTTTATCAGTACTTATCTTATGTGGAATGATTGCTATCTTATACTTCTGAATCAGATCCGGAGACAGGTCTGCCACACTGTCAGTAGCTATAATAATCTCCTCTTTTCTCTCATGGGCCTTCATCCAGGACATACTCTCGTCTACTATACTGTCGTCCGAATGAATAATGTGAACCATATCCTTGGGCAGCAGACGTATACACTCATTTTCCAGAGCCTCTCCACTGGTGGGTTTCACAAGATAGCCGTCGAAGCCTTCAGAGGAAAACTTTGCCTTATTCTCACTTCCCGCATTTGCTGTGAGGACGACAACTTTCGAATTCCTGCATAATCCACCCACCTGATTTCTTATCCTTCGAAAACACTCGATTCCATCCATTTCCGGCATCATGTGATCCATAAAAATCAGATGATACTCTGTTTCCAGAGTCTTCTTCAAAGCCTCTTCACCACTCATTACTGAATCTATATTGATCTTAGTATCACGAAGAAGCTTGGTAACGACAAGTATATTGGAGGCATTATCATCCACCACCAGTACTCTGGCCTCAGGCGCCTCAAACCTTTTATAATATCCCGTACTACGGGCTTTCAGATTTCTCTCCTCTGAACCATACTTCCTTTCTCCTGTCGGAACTGTACTCACAACCTCCTGAGGAATATCAATTATAAATGTTGAGCCCTTTGTATACACGCTGTTAACAGTTATATTTCCTCCCATGATCTCGACAAGCTGTTTTACTATAGCCAGTCCGAGACCTGTTCCTTCAATATACCTGTTTTCCTTCTCATCTATTCTTCTAAAGGCGTTGAACAGATATGGAATACTTTCTTTCTTAATACCTATTCCGGTATCTGTTACCGTATAAGTAACTATACCCTTATTGTCTTCTTCATATCTGAACTGAATAGAAAGTGTGACCGACCCCTCCACAGTATACTTAATAGCATTATTAAGTATATTGATCAGAATCTGTTTGATCCGGACTTCATCACCGACAAGCCCGGAGGGCAACTCAGGATCTACATCAACATGAAAATCCAGACCTTTATCCTTGGCTTTCATCCAGAACATTCCCACTATTTCAGAAATCATATTTCCCATATTATATTCCACCGGTGAGAGCTCCATCTTACCGGATTCGATCTTGGACATATCAAGAATATCATTAACCAGATGAAGCAGCATCTTACTGGCAGAACGAACACTGCTGGCATCCTCAGCAACTTCATCAGAAATATCTTCTCTGAGAATCATCTCATTCAGACCGATAATTGTATTGATAGGAGTTCTTATCTCGTGACTCATGCTTGAGAAGAATTTATTCTGTGCCTTATTAAGCTCATTAATCTCTTTACGCTGTTCTTCGGAACGGCGAAGAGCTTCCTGCAGAATTTGAATTTCCAGTTCAACCAGAATACTTATCAGAACACAGACCAGCACCACTGTAACCAGAGAATCCTGAAAGACCATTTTCTCATCATGCTGAATAATAATATCAGGACAGAAATGTTGAATGCAGTAACATACAATTATCATAATTACATTCAGCACCGAAAGTATCAGCCTTGGCTTTCCGGTTATGGTCATACAGATAAAAACTGCGCAGAAAATAAACCAGATTGGAGAACCACCATGAATTCCTCCTCCGGTAACGAAGGTGGTGGGCATGACAAACAGAACCAGAAGTCCCGCAACCAGCGTTGCACAGATCTGGACCTTGTTATAGTGAAAAGCTATGTATGCTATGACCGCAAAAACCACAAGTGCACCTGCAAGGATTATCAGATCCCTTATGCTCTCACCTATCACTATGCCAACTATGAAAATGACAAAAAGTGCAAACATGGAAACAATGGTGAGCAGTATCATCATTCTTTCCTGTGCTTCTTTATCGGGATCAAAAAGACCTGATACCCATTTCTTTAATCGCATTCCTGTTCCTCCAAATATATCCCTGAGGATGAGTCACAAACAGCCGTCTCCTTTAAATTATACGAACCGCCCCAGTTAAATCAGTCGGGGAAGAATTCAAGAATTTCCTCTTCTTCACCATCACTGAAATTCTTCTCTTTACTGATAGTCTGTGTTATTTCTCTGTATATATCCATTACTTCATCATGATTATTCTCAACATATTCCGTATCATTCGCTTTAGCAGCCAGCTCCAGAGCCTTCGCCTTCTCAGAAAGTTCCTCCGCTCCTATCATAAGAGAAGTACTCTTCAGGGCATGTACCAGAATTGCATAGTTCTGCATATCCTTCTCTTTACAGAATTTCTCCATTTTCTCTCTCTTCTCCTCTGATTCATCAACATACTGCTTCAGAAGAGAATCATATAATTCTTCATCCTTCTCACAGTATTTAAGTCCCAGCTCAGTATTAATTCCACAGGAGCGAAGAGCATCATTTACGGAAGACACTGTGTCATTCTTTTCTTCCCCCGCATTATCTGAAATATTTAAAGAATTATCGTTATTTATACTGCCGTTAATTGT
>CACZPG010000291.1 GCA_902782965.1 uncultured Lachnospiraceae bacterium | reverse complement strand
TAATCACTTCGTATTTAGAGCTTTTAGCGCCGCCCTTTCGAGTTTCTTTGGCTGCGTCTGTATTAGCTTTCAGCTCACTTACCAGATCGAAGTCGCTGTCAAGAAGTGTCTTGGTAACCCTGCCTAAGAAATCCACTGCAAAATAAATCCCCTTCGCATCTCTTCCCGGAGCCTTGATATCCCTTGGATTAGAGGCACCACAACACAGGATTACTGCATCATACTCTTCCTTCAGTTTATCTGCAGAGATATATTTCACCTTATCTGTAAACTTCGCCTTAGGTCCCTCAGAATCAGTTTTCTTGCTTCCGCATACATTTACACTGGTTCTGAACTCTATTCCGGCTTCCTCCATAAGCTTTATACGCCTGTCTATAACAGCCTTATCCAGCTTCATATTAGGAATTCCATAGCGAAGCAGGCCACCGATACGATCATTTCTTTCAAAGACCGTAACCAAGTGACCACGGGAATTTAACAGCTGGGCAGCTGCAAGCCCTGAAGGACCGCTTCCGACAACTGCAACCTTTTTCCCTGTTCTTACTTCCGGAACCACTTCCTCTACCAGACCATGTTCGAAGGCATACTCAATAATCGCCTTCTCATTCTCTTTGGTGGAAACAGCCTCCTGATGATATCCACAGGTACACGCTTTCTCGCAGAGCGCCGGACATACACGCGAAGTAAAATCAGGGAAACTATGTGTAATAGACAGCCTTCTGTAGGCCAGTTCCAGATTACCGGTAGCTCCAAGTTCATTTAATTCAGGAACCAGATTATGCAGAGGACAGCCTGAAGCCATCCCCGCTATCATCATACCGGCCTGACAGAACGGAACGCCGCAATTCATACAGCGTGCCGCCTGTTTCTGTTGTTCCTCCTGGGAGAGTCTCCCATGAAACTCATCGAAACCGCAAATACGTTCCTTCTCAGGTACTACCGGCGCATCAAGTCTCTCAAATTCCAAAAATCCTTTTATATTACCCATATACATTTCCTTTTTCTTCTATAATATTTATCCGACCAGTTCTGTGAAGGCCTCTATCTGTGCCTGTTCATGCGACATTCCCTGTTCTTCATACTGAGCTGTCAGGTGAAGTATTTCTTTATAATCGTTCGGAATAATCTTCTTGAATTTACCCACATATTCATCGAAGCTTTCCAGGATTCTCTTACCTTTCTCCGAGCCGGTATACTTCACATGTTTTTCGATCATGTCCCTAAGCTTCTCTTTGTCATTCTTAGATTCAATCTTCTCCATAAGAACCAGCTGTTTATTCAGATTTTTGTAGAGGGTATTCTCTTCATCCAGAACATAAGCGATTCCACCGCTCATTCCGGCAGCAAAATTCTTACCTGTAGGTCCAAGTATTACAGCGCATCCCCCTGTCATATATTCACAGCCATGCTCGCCTACGCCTTCAACAACTGCTGAAGCTCCGGAATTTCTTACACAGAATCTTTCTCCGGCAACACCTGCGATATATGCCTCACCGGAGGTAGCACCATAGAGTGCAACATTACCGATGATAATATTCTCCTCAGCATCATAGCCTGCATTTTCAGGGGCATGAACTAACAGCTTACCACCGGAAAGTCCCTTGCCGAAATAATCATTACTGTCGCCCACAAGATTAAGGGTAAGACCCGCCGGGATAAATGCTCCGAAGCTCTGTCCGCCCGCTCCTGTACAGTTAATGACAAATGTATCCTCCGGCAGACCTTCAGGATAATTCCTTGTTATCTCCGCACCAAGAAGTGTTCCGAAGGTACGATCTGTATTTGTAACGTTGATACTGATCTCATTATCCGAACTAATCTGAACCGAACCTTCTTCAGCACCAGCCTCTATGCTGCCTGCAAGAATAGACTGAACAGCATTATTCTTCAGAAGGATTCTTTCATCCTTAGTATCTTCAAGTTTGAAATCATATGCCTTCTCAGCATGGAAGGTCTGAATATTTCTGTCTATACCGGACATATCTACAAGTATCTGTTTCAGATCCAGTTCTGCTTCAGAATCCTTAAGTCCCTCTTTAACTCTGAGCAGATCAGTTCTTCCCACCAGTTCACTTATGCTTCTTACTCCGAGTCTTGCCATATATTCACGCAATTCTCTTGCGATAAAGTACATGAAATTCTCAACATATTCCGGCTTGCCTCTGAATCTCTTTCTGAGTTCAGGGCTCTGGGTAGCAACACCCATAGGACAGGTGTCGTTCTGACACACTCTCATCATTACACAGCCCATAGTTACCAGTGGAGCTGTTGCGAATCCGAATTCCTCTGCTCCGAGAATAGCTGCGATAGCCACGTCTCTTCCGCTCATAAGCTTACCATCTGTCTCGATAACCACCTGATCTCTCAGACCATTTGAAAGAAGAGTCTGATGAGTCTCAGCCAGTCCCATTTCCCATGGAAGACCGGCATTGTGGATAGAACTGAGAGGAGCTGCTCCGGTTCCGCCATCATAGCCTGATACAAGTATTACCTGTGCTCCGGCCTTTGCAACACCTGCTGCAACCGTACCTACACCTGCTTCCGAAACAAGTTTAACTGATATCCTTGCCTTATTGTTGGCACACTTCAGGTCATAGATAAGCTGAGCCAGATCCTCTATAGAATAAATATCATGATGAGGTGGTGGTGATATAAGACTTACACCCGGAGTTGAATGTCTGGTCTTAGCAATCCATGGATAAACCTTCTTGCCCGGAAGATGTCCTCCTTCACCCGGCTTTGCTCCCTGTGCCATCTTAATCTGTATCTCTCTTGCGCTAACAAGATATTTGCTGGTTACACCGAAACGACCACTGGCCACCTGCTTAATTGCAGAGCTTCTGTCATTATCTGTTCCGGCTGACGCTATTCTCTCGTCGCTCTCTCCACCTTCACCACTATTGGATTTACCATGGATATGATTCATAGCAATTGCAAGAGTCTGATGAGCCTCCTCAGATATAGAACCATAAGACATTGCACCAGTCTTAAATCTCATCATAATGGATTCTTCACTCTCAACCTCGTCAATTGGGATTCCTTCTTCAGGGAAGTTAAAGTCCATAAGACTTCTGAGGTAACCTGTCTTCTCAGAATCAACCATCTGGGTATATTCCTTGAATTTTTCGAAGTTACCCTCTCTGGTTGAAAGCTGAAGCATATGTATAGTCTGAGGATTATATCTGTGATTCTCGCCCTGAGCACGGAACTTATGCCTTCCTACTGCCGTAAGCTCCAGATTTACAGGAAGTCCCAGAGGATCGAAGGCTTTACTATGCTGTGAATCTGCCGCCTTCTCAATATCATCCAGAGTGATACCACCTACTCTGCTGACGGTTCCTGTGAAATATTCATTTATAACCTCTTCGGATATACCTATAGCCTCAAACATTTTGCTGCCCTGATAGGACTTGATGGTTGATATACCCATTTTGGATGCAATCTTGACAATACCGCTGAGTACTGCCTGATCATAATCCTCTACTGCTGCATAATAATCCTTATCCAGAAGTCCGTCCTCTATCAGTTCACTTATTGTTGCATGCGCCAGATATGGATTAACAGCTGAAGCACCATAACCAAGAAGTGTTGCGAAATGGTGTACTTCACGTGGTTCTCCGGATTCCAGAATAAGCGACATTGCAGTACACTTTCTGGTCTCTACCAGATGCTTATGAACAGCTGCAACTGCAAGAAGAGAAGGAATTGCCACATGATTCTCATCCACACCTCTGTCTGACAGTATAAGTACACTTGCACCCTGACGATATGCCTTGTCTACTTCTACGAACAAATGTGAAAGCACTCTCTTAAGAGGTGTACTCTTGTAATAGAGAAGCGAAACAACAGCAGACTTAATACCGGAACCATTCTCCACTGAAGCCCTGCCATGAGCGCCACTTCCATCAAGACTCTTAATCTTCAGCATATCCAGATCAGTAAGGATAGGATTATGAATCTTCAGCACGTGGCAGTTCTCAGGTCTTTCCTCCAGCAGATTTCCATTCTTTCCAACATAAACGCTTCTGGAGGTAACGATCTTCTCACGTTCTGCATCAATAGGCGGATTTGTAACCTGTGCAAACAGCTGTTTGAAATAATAGAATAACGGCTGGAACTCTGATGATAATGCGGCTATAGGAGTATCTACACCCATTGAGCCTATCTGCTCGGTTGCATTCAGAGCCATATTCAGAATACCCTCATGATAATTCTCATAGGTATAACCGAAAGCCTTCTGCAGCTTCTGTCTTTCTTCTCCTGAAATTTCAGGAACCTTCTCATTAGGAATCTTAATATTCTTTAATTCAAGAAGACTCATATCCAGCCACTCACCGAACGGATTCCTGTGAGCATATTTCTCCTTGATCTCTTTATCAAGATATATTCTGCTTTCTTTAGTATCCACAAGAAGCATCTTGCCGGGATAGAGTCTGTCCTTCTTAACTATATGACTCTCATCCAGCGGAAGAACACCCACCTCAGAGGACAGAATAAGACGTCCGTCATCCATAACTACATATCTGGAAGGACGAAGTCCGTTACGGTCAAGGATAGCACCCATCACGTCACCATCAGAGAAAAGAATTGATGCAGGACCATCCCATGGTTCCATCATAGTTGCATAATACTGATAGAAATCTCTTTCCTCCTGGGAAAGTGTATCATTATGAGCCCAAGGCTCCGGAATAAGAATACTTGCTGCAAGAGGAAGATCCATTCCACTCATCATAAGGAATTCAAGAGTATTATCCAGCATTGCTGAATCGGAACCGCTTGATGAAATAACCGGAAGCACCTTGGTCATATCCTCATCAGAGAGAATATCTGTGTGCATGGTTTCTTCGCGGGCAAGCATCTTGTCTGCATTTCCTTTTATAGTATTGATCTCACCGTTATGAACCATGAGTCTGTTAGGATGAGCCCTGTTCCAGCTCGGACTAGTATTAGTTGAGAATCTCGAGTGTACCATGGCAATGGCTGATTCATAGTCTTCATCCATAAGATCCAGGAAGAAGGTTCTCAGCTGTCCAACCAGAAACATACCCTTGTATACTATTGTTCTGCAGGAAAGAGACGGAACGTAGGTATTAACACTACACTGTTCAAACTCTCTTCTGATTATATAAAGGAGACGATCGAACTCAAGATCTGTAAGTCCCTCAGGTCTGCTGATAAATACCTGTTCGATAACAGGCATGCATTCTCTTGCTTTACTTCCAAGTACATTTGGATTGATGCTGACCTGTCTCCATCCAAGGATAGTCAGACTACTCTTTCTTACGATTGTCTCAAACATATTTTTGGACTGTTTTCTCTCCAGATCATCCTGAGGGAAGAAAAACATACCTACACCATAAGGTCTGTCAACTGAAGAATCCGCTGCAGCAGCATCCGGAAGTTCAACTCCCTGCTTACCCATGATTTTTCTAAAGAACTTATATGGTATCTGTGTAAGAATTCCGACACCATCACCGGTCTTTCCCTCTGCATCTTTACCTGCACGGTGTTCCAGATTCTCAACGATTGAGAGTGCATCAGCAACCAGCTTATGACTCTTCTTACCATCTATCTGAATTATTGCACCGATACCACAGTTATCATGTTCAAATGATGCATCGTACAAACCATTCCTTCTTAATTCTTCAATTTCAGTATTCATTGTGTTCCTCCTCAACTTGCATTTCTATGCCTTTAAAAACGACGAAAAGGCATAGAAAAAGGCGCTCTGAACCGAAGTTCAAAGCGCCATTGCTTGTCATATCATATATTAAATTACTTTTGAAAACTACTATTAGTATATTACTTTATTTTTAAAAGTCAAGTAGAAATTTTCTTAATTTTGTTAATTGTGTGATTAAATTCTCTGTTCCAATGAATACCACTATGCTTACTCATAACACTATTTACTCTGTTTTCTTCTATGGGAGTATCGCTGTCTTTTAATTTCGGAACAAGAATT
>CACZPG010000290.1 GCA_902782965.1 uncultured Lachnospiraceae bacterium | reverse complement strand
TCTTATGTGGTATCTGTGGAGCGGTCCTGTATCGCCTATGTTTGGAAGAGACAGGATGGCTATATTTGAGAGAATATTCCTTGAAGATAAGTCGTTAAGTGTAGAGCTTAACAACAGTTACTATGAGTTTTCTCAAAAGGCTGAATACTGTGACAAGATTTTCAGGGATTTTGGAATGAATCCTGAGAAGGCACATATTATCAATGGACATATTCCTGTTCAGGTGAAAAAGGGTGAAAAACCTGTTAAGGCTGATGGAAAGCTGTATATCATTGATGGAGGTCTTTCTAAAGCTTATCATGAGACAACCGGAATTGCAGGATATACGCTTATATTTAATTCGCATCATCTGGCATTGGCAGAACATAAACCGTATGTTGCCGGAGAAGAGAATTCTCCTGATATTCATATTACAGAGGTTATGCCGGCAAGGCTTCGCGTGTGCGATACGGATTCGGGTAATGAGATAAAGATCAGGATAGATGATCTGTGTGAGTTGATTGAATGTTATAATCAGGGGCTTATCAAAGAGAAGTGAAATATCTGTTCTTTGAGTAGCTGAGAGAGGGTGAATGTGGTGTTTATTACTTTTTTTAAAATCTATAAGAATTATAGAAAAACATTTATATCAATCACTCTTGTTACCGTGATGCTTGTTTCAGGACTGCTGTATAGTAGGAACGAAACGGTATATGCAGACGGGAATGATTTATATAACAGCCTTATCTGCAGTTATCTGGATGATAACAACCAGCTGAATTATTTCTACATGATGACTCCTAAGAAAGATGGCAAATACCCACTTCTTATTATGATGGCCGGAATGGGTGGTCCTGATTCCTGGGATGAACTGGTTTCGGATATGAATAGATGGGTGGGGTCCGGAAATGTTGATCCAATGGTTGTTGTTATGCCGTTATTTCCGGATAGCAGCAGTTATTCCCGGGACAGTGATGAATATATTCAGCAGATTAGAACCATGAAGTATTCAAATGGAGAATTCTATACTGCATTTGTTGATTCTCAGTTTAAAACTATGCTGAAACGTATGGGGAATCAGGAGATTAACTGCTGGGAGATTTCTGATGCTCAGAAGACTCCCGTAAATGAAGCAGGAAAGATAGATCTGGATTCAGGCATATCTGTATCGGGTTATTCAATGGGTGGCGCTGGTGCTTTGTACGCCGGTGTTAAGCATAGTGATGTTTGTTTAAATGTTGGAGGATTAAGCCCGGCTAATTATTTCTATATTAGTGATGATAACTGGGATATGATAAAAAAAGCAGAGAATATTGTGTTTTCCGGTGTTGATGGTACACATCTTTTTATGGGCTATGGGTTTGATGAATACGGTGGACAATCAGTCAATGTCTTCAAAGATAGCGTAAAAAGATATGATACAGTAACCAGAACAAATGGTAAAAATACTAAAGAGTTTGCAATTTATGAGACGCCGGGAAGTCACAGAACTCTTACATTTTACAGAGAGTTATTCGTTTTCCTTACATATATTCAGAAGGATAAACTGCTGAATGATGCCGATGATCATGAGCTGTTAGCAGAGCAGTGCGGTGAATATGATCATGAAGAATGGAAACTTACAAATGTTATTAAACCGGCTACATGCCTTGTAGAAGGTCAGGGTGAATATGTCTGTTCCTCCTGTAAGAAAACTAAGACGGATATTATTCCGATAACCGATCATGCTCTAGAGGGTGTTGAAGATGTTACTGTGATAGAACCAACCTGTGAAACTGAGGGTAAAACCAAAGGGGTGAAATGCCCGGTATGTGGAGCGGTTATAAGTGAGCCTAAAGTTATTCCGGCAAAAGGACATAGTTGGGATGAAGGAAGAATAGTGAAAGAGGCTACCGCGAAGGAAGCCGGACAGAAATTATATACCTGCACAGTGTGCGGAAAAACTAAAACAGAAGAAATCCCGATCGTTAAAGAACAGCCTGATGATAAAAAGGGAAGTTCAGAAACGACTGAAAACCCTGGAACAGCTGAAAGCATTTCAGAAGATAGTGTGAAAGATATAGTTGAGGCTTCGTCTATCAGGAAGCTGAAAAAAGGCAGGAAGAGCTTTACGGTAAAGTGGAAGAAGATATCCGGAATATCCGGATACCAGATTCAGTATAGTACAGAGAAATCTTTCAAGAATAAAAAAACTGTTACTATAAAGGGTCAGAAGAAAAAGTCAAAAACAATTAAAAATCTCAAAGCTAAGAAAAAGTACTATGTCAGAATAAGAACCTACAAGCTTGTTGAAGGTAAGAAGAAGTATTCTCAGTGGTCCGGGTCAAAGACTGTTACAACAAAATAGCATAAAAGGAATCGCTTATTATGTAATAGTTTACAAGGTATATAAGAAATAAGGAGTTAAGTAGTGGAAGAAGTATTAATTGCTACTAAAGGTATATTCAATGTTGCGTTTTACGTTGTATTTCTGGTTACATTTTATCTTTCAATCAAGAAATGCTTTCTTAAGGATGGGAAGAGACGGCTGAAACTTGCTTTGATTACATTGCTTACTGAGCCCTATATGGCATTTGCTATATCTATATTTTTTTCTATTGTTATAGTGACTTTTGTTTTTGTCTTTTTGGGTTATGATTTGAGCACTGTCATAAACATGTTTAAGGGCTTTGATTCAGAACATTCTTCGACCCCGGTGGCTGATGAGTGGCGATTTACCACTGTGGTCATCTTTTCTGTTATGGGAATTATATATACTGTTCTTGTATTATTGTTTTCTTGTATTGTTGGCAAATGGCTTAAAACACACCATGTGTCGCTGGTTACATATGTCTATCTGATGTATGCGGTAGTTTTGGGACTTTCAGATAATAAATCTGTTAATTCCATAGTTTCTACAAGATTTCAGTATAGCATGATATTGATGAATAGCCTTGCTTTGATTGTCGCCCTGCTTCTGATTTATAATCTGATTATAAAAGAGCTGGCTAAAATGACAGACAATACAATAGTTGTAAATCGGAGGATCTTTGTGGTTCCGCCGGTTATTTTCCTTCTTTTTTATTACCCTGTTGATTACTGTGTATTTGAATTTGCCGGTTATGAGCCCCATATGATAGCTCAGGTTTTCTCCATAGTTATTCTCTTCCTGTTTATATGGGCGTTTTATACCATCATTAATAATATTAATGCCACGAATGATGCGGTAGTTGCCAAAAATGAGACCAAAGAACTGTCCGTAGAAGTCATGGAAGCGCTTGCTAATACTATTGATGCTAAGGATAAATATACAAATGGTCATTCGATTCGTGTTGCACAATACTCACGTATGATATGTGAAAAAATGGGATTACCGAAAGAAAAATGCGAGAATATATACTACATGGGGCTTTTGCATGACATCGGAAAAATCGGTGTACCCAATGAGATAATTAATAAACCGGCTCGTCTTAGTGATGAAGAATATGAAATTATCAAGACACATCCTATAATCGGTTATGAAATTCTCTCCAAAATCAAAAGTAAACCTGAGTTGTTGAAAGGAGCTCGCTGGCATCATGAACGCTATGATGGGAAAGGCTACCCTGATAAGATATCCGGTGAAGACATACCACTTGAAGCTCGGATTATTGCTATTGCGGATGCTTATGATGCCATGACTTCAAATAGAAGTTATAGGAAATATCTTTCGCAGGATGTTGTCAGGCAGGAAATAGAGAAGAATTCCGGCACACAGTTTGATCCTGAACTAGCGAAATATATGCTTAAGATAATTGATGAAGATACGGATTATATTTATCATGAGTAGAGTCCGGAATACAGTTTTTCGAAGACTGTCAGAATGAACAAAAAAATATAAAAAAATATGGTAAAATTGCCAAGCAATTGTTATAATGTCTGATATGAAGTTTAAAAGTAGAATTTGACTATAAAACAATATAATAAATATATGATGAATGCTGCAGATGTGGGGGTGTGGCGTCATAACGAGAGGTGTGGAATATGGTTAAGAACATTACCGGAGTTGTTGCAGTCATTTCTATTATTTTTATTCTTTACAGATGCGCTGTCTGTGCAGCGTCTAAGGGATTCCAGACTGTTGATTATGTGCTGATCGGAGTGATGGGGGTTATTCTGATAGCCGATATAGTGGTCAGAATCAAGTTCAAAGACATATAGTTGTAAGCGTAATTAAAGAGTATAGTAAATATAGTATTTTAATACGCTTGAAGAAGCTACACTTGTAGCATAGTTTATAGAGGTAGCAAGGGCATTATTGCTATTGACCATATTAGATATAATAATTCAAAGAACGCTGTTTTGGATGACCGCGTTCTTTTTTGTTGCGCTTTTGTTATGTTTTATGAATTACAATATGAAAAAATGGGATTTCATGGGTTTAAATCAATTTTAACATCAGGGGGATATACATAATGAAACGTATATACGTGAATAAAAATCTACCATTGCTTGTTATAACAATAGTATTTGTTATTTTTTTATTTGGACTAATGGGCTTTGGAACCTATGCGGCAGATGAGACCACCCAGGATAGTAATGGCGCTGCCTGGCAGGAATATAACGGTAAACGTCTTGGGGTGCTGACCGGTACGCTTATGGAAGATGCTGCCAAAACCTATTTTCCGGATTGTGAATATTTCTATTTCAACAGTTATCCGGATCTTAATGCGGCTCTTCTGGCAGGAAAGATAGATGCTTATCTTGGAGATGAACCCGGTGTAAAGTCTATCCATGCGGAGCAGCCTAAGATTGATTATATTCATGATCGTATTACCAATCAGGATTATAGCTTTGCCTTTAAAAAGAATGATCCTGATAGTGCGGTGCTTTGTGCTGAACTTAACGGATTTATTGATAAGATCCGAGAAGATGGTACCATGCAGGAAATGGATGATATCTGGTTTGGTATAGATGAAGATAAGAAAGTCGTTGATATGGATGGACTTACCGGTGAAAACGGTACCATTAAGGTTATTACCACCTCTACAGATATGCCGTTCTCATATATCAAAGATGGTAAGAATGTCGGATATGACATTGATCTTGTTGTTCGTTTCTGCAGAGACAGAGGATATGCTCTGGAACTGGGGGATGTGGATTTTAACGGACGAATTCCGGCTGTTCAATCCGGTAAATATGATTTTACTACAGATATGAATGTTACGGAGGAAAGAAAGGAAGAAGTTCTCTTTTCCAAAGCAACAAGTACGGGAGGAATCGTTCTTGCGTTTCTATCAGAGGATTCCGGTGAAGTTCAGTCAGACAGTCTGAATGGTGATGCTACAGTAGGGGCTGAGGCTGAATATAAGACATTTCAGGAATTGAATGGTAAGACTATATCCATGCTTACGGGGGCGCCTTTTGAGGATCTTATTTCTTCCAAGGTTTCAAATGTTAAGGAATTTACTTATTATTCTTCGATGGCAGATATGATTCTGGGAGTTAAATCCGGCAAAACAGATGCAGGCCTTTTGAACAATGCGGTTTCTGAACTTGCGGTTAATAAGGATCCGGAGATAGCTATCTTTCCGGAAAATCTTGGCGAATCTTCTTTTGGAATTGCATTTACCAAAGGAAATGCAAATCTTGGAGACTGGCAGGCAGCTTATGAGAAGATAACGGATGAGACTAAGGATGCTTTGTGGAAGAAATGGACGGGTTCTGATGAAAGTGTCAAGGTGATGCCGGAACAGGACTGGCCCGGTAAGGCCGGAGCAGTTCGTGTAGCGGCTTGTGATACCCTGCAGCCTATGAGTTATGTAGGGGAGGGAGGCAAGCTCTGTGGTTTTGATGTGGAGATTATTCTCCTCATGGCTAAGGAACTGGATGTTCATGTGGAATTTACGGGTATGGATTTCGCGGCGGCACTTGCGGCAGTAGAATCAGGAAAAGCGGACATGGCCTGTGGATCAATAATAGTAACAGATGAACGTAAAGAGAAGATGGATTTCGTTGAGTATTATCCGGCTTATTATGTCCTGATCGTTCGTGCAGCCGGAACAGATGCAGAGGAGACTGGAATATGGAACAGCATCAGATCCAGCTTCAATAAAACATTTATACGAGAGGACAGATATAAACTGTTCATCTCGGGAATTATAACAACTATTCTTATTACTGTATTTTCAATTCTTTTTGGTACAGTTCTTGGTTTTCTTGCGTACATGGCATGTCGTAAAGGAAACAAAGCGGCAAATTTAATTGCGAAATTTTTGATATGGCTGGTACAGGGAATGCCGGTAGTAGTGCTTCTGATGATCCTGTATTATATCATTTTTGCTAAATCTGAGATTAGCGGAACTGTGGTATCGATTATTGCATTTACTCTTGTATTTGGTTCAGGAGTATTTGGGATGCTTAAGATGGGTGTTGGGGCCATAGATAAAGGTCAGACGGAAGCAGCTTATGCACTGGGGTACAGTGATATCAAATGCTTCTTCCGTATAATCCTGCCTCAGGCGGTACCGCATTTCCTTCCGACCTATAAGGGAGAGGTTGTATCTCTTGTTAAGGCTACAGCAATTGTAGGTTATATAGCAGTACAGGATCTCACCAAAATGGGTGATATAGTCAGAGGACGTACTTATGAGGCATTCTTCCCGCTTATTGCAGTGGCGGTTATATATTTCATATTAGGTGGACTTCTGACCTTCATTGTGAAGAAGGTTGAAATAGGTATTAATCCCAAGAGACGTAAGAAGGAAGACATACTAAAGGGGGTAGAAACAGATGATAGAGATTAAGAATCTTACAAAGGAATATGAGGGAGTGACTCCTGTGAAGGATGTTACTGTCACAATAAATGATGGAGACGTAATCTCTGTAATCGGCCCGTCAGGAACAGGTAAATCTACATTTCTCAGGTGCATTAATATGCTTGAGAAACCTACTTCCGGAAGTATTCTTCTGAATGGAGAAGAAATAATAGCCAAAGGATATGATATTAAGAAGGCGAGACGGAAAATGGGTATGGTTTTTCAGTCCTTCAATCTGTTCGGACATCTTACTGTGATAGAGAATCTTATGCTTGCTCCTATGGATCTGCTGGGGAAGTCCAAGAAGGAAGCTTATGATACGGGTATGGAATACCTGCGCAGAGTAGGACTTGCGGATAAAGTGCTTGCCTATCCGGATGAACTGTCAGGAGGACAGAAACAGAGGGTTGCCATAGCCAGAACCCTCTGTATGGATCCTGAGGTCATTCTCCTTGATGAGCCTACAAGCGCTCTTGATCCGACTATGGTTTCTGAGGTGCAGGCGGTTATCCGGGAACTATCCAAGAGCGGTAAGACAATGATAATTGTTACTCATGAAATGACCTTTGCCAAAGCAATATCCAACCGTGTTTTCTACATGGATGAAGGAGGGATTTATGAAGAAGGAACTCCTCAGGAGATATTTGGTGATCCGAAGAAGGAGCTGACCAGAAGATTTATCAGGAAGCTTAAGGTGTTTGAAGAGCTTATCAATAGCAGAGATTATGATTTTATCGGTTTTTCATCAAGGCTTGAACGTTACTTCCTGCAGAATGATGTATCTCCTTCAGATAAATATCGAATACGGCTTGCAATAGAAGAAGTGGTTCAACAGATTCTGATTCCTCGATATGAGAAACCTCAAATAGAGGTAAAGGTTGAGTATTCGATGCAGGATCAGAGCAGTATTGTGAATATCAATTATACCGGAGAAGCATTTGATATCAGGGATTCTGATAATAATCTGTCACTGGTAATGGTACAGAAAACTTCAGGCGAAATTGACTATAGTTACGATGAAAGCAAAGGTAAGAATCTGATAGATATTCGTGTCAGAAAAAAAGACTAGCATACAGGCTTATAAATGGGTTAGACAGGCACCCATTAGTTTGACCTTACAAGCATAATATGTTACATTTAAAATAGTAATTATCAATACAAATATACGAATTTGATATATGATATATTTGGAGAAGTTAACTTCCGATTGAGTATTGGGGGTATAGATTTTTTAAATGTGATCGGAGGGCGAAAAATGGGGGATAAAACGCGTCAGACATCATTTTCAGAACTGGCTCTTGCGCTGGCTAATGATTATGAAAGCATCTATGTGATAAATTCGAAGGATGACAGTTATGTTGAATATGTTGCTGATGGAGATAAAGAGCTGATCATCAGATCCAGCGGAGATAATTTCTACAGTGATGTTCCTCATAATTGTAAAGAATTGGTATATCCTGATGATCAGGAGAAATTTCTGCGCACTTTTGAGAAGGAACGTACGGTTGCTGCTCTTGATCGTGGGGAGTCTTTTGCGCTGAACTACAGGCTTGTTATTGATGGTAAACCTCAATATTATTTCCTCAAAACCATAAGAAGCAGTGATGAGGATATAATCATTGGTGTTCAGAATGTGGATGTTCAGACGAGACTTGATATGAAGGAACGAGAGAGCCGGATCATTTATTCTGAGATTGCGGAATCTCTCGGTGGTATGTTTGAAGTAATATACCATATAAATATAGAGAACGGACATTATACCGAATTCTATTCGAGTCAGGATTTCTCGGAATTAGGCATCGAAAACGGCGGTGATGATGACTTCTTCGAGAAGCTCAAGACGGATATCCGGGTTCATATTCATGAAGAAGACAGAGAAATGCTTATCAACGAAATGGATAAGGACAATCTTCTTGGGAAGCTTGAAGAGGAACCGGTGTATTCTCTTGTATACAGACAGATTATAGGCGGAAGGGTACAGTATATGAATCTGATCGCCTTTTTGCAGCGCTCAGACAGTGGTCATATTGTTGTTGGTGTGCGTAATATTGATGAACAGAAACGCCAGGAAGAGAATGTTGAGACCTATGGTCATATAGCCGGAGCTCTTGCCAGCAGATATGAGGTTATCTATTATATCGACTCAGATACTAATGAATATACCATGTACAGTGCCAGTGAACAATATGCCAGACTTGGTACTACCAAAAAGGGTAAGGATTTCTTTGAAGATGCGACGTCTGATATAAAGAAAATTATTCATGCCGATGATGTAGAAAGAGTTCTCAGAGTAATGAACAAAGATAATCTTCTGGATATTCTGGCGCATGAAGGTTCTATGTCTATGTCTTATCGTCAGAAGCTGGATGGTGAAACAAAGTATGTTTCGATGATTGTTGTAAGACCTAAGAATGATGATAAACATCTGGTGATAGCTGTTCTGAATATAGATGCACAGATACGAAGGGAACAGACTATTAAGGCTGAAAGTCAGAGCTTTAATGAGATTTCCATGGCTCTCGCTCAGAGGTATGAAGTTTTGTATCAGGTCAATATTATTACCGATGAGTATCTGGAGTTCAGCTCCAGTGAGAAGTATTCTAAGCTTGAAGTCGGTACTAAAGGCAAAGATTTCTTTGGTGATACCCAGAATAATATGAAGAAAGATATATTCCCTGAGGATTATCCGATGATGGCTGTTGCTATGCAGAAGAGCTATCTGCTTGAAAGCCTTAAGGATACCGGAAAGTTTATTATTAACTACAGACTGATGCTGGATGGCAGGCCTCAGTATGTTTCGTTATTAGCAGTAAGACCTAAGGAGGATTCCGAGCATATAATCATTGCCGTTGCCAATATTGATTCTGCCAGAAAGATGGAACTGGAATTCGCTGAGGCACTCAGTAGCGCAATGGATATGGCCAATAATGATGGCCTTACTGGTCTTAAGAATAAACGTTTCTATGTTCAGACGGAAATGCGTCTGGATATGTCTATAGAAGAAAAAGCAGGTCACAATTTTGCTATTGTTATCTGTGATATTGATGGGCTTAAAAAGGTAAATGATACTCTGGGACATAAGGCCGGAGATGAATATATTCAGAAGGCAGCTTCAATCATGACCGATGTATTCAGGAGCAGTACTGTTTACAGAATCGGTGGAGATGAATTTGTTGCTATTCTTGAAAATGAAGATTATAAGAACAGGGACGCTCTGATGGCGCTTCTTGATGCTAAGATTGAGGAGAATCGTGAGAGTGGGCTTGTAACTATGGCTTATGGTATCTCTGAATTTAAGCCGGTTATTGACAACAGGGTTCAGGATGTTTTTGAGAGAGCTGACAGAACCATGTATGCCAATAAGAGGTACTATCAGTCTACTGAAAAGGGTGATATGACTGCTCCTGCTGATGTACATAAGCAGGAAAAGGATATGAAATATTATACTCTTTTTGAACAGCTTATTTCAGCGATGACTGATGTGGATAACCAGAACATTCCTCTTATAGAGAAGATTCTTGTTGAGTTTGGTTCGATGTTCAGGCTTTCTAAAGCGGTAACCAGACTATACCGTAATCTTCAGGAAGAGAAAATGGGTGGTGGAGAAACTCTGTGTGCATATGATACCGGACTCGAGGGGATAGAAGTATTATCCCTGAGGATCGTTACCAAGGTCATGTCTGTTGCAACCATGACGGTATATATGACTCCTGATGAGAAGCCTCTGACCGATTTGGAGAAGGCCAGGGTTGAGCGGATTATGAGAGTCAATCTTACTTATCTCAGCCGAAATCGTATCAGAGATATGGTTGAGGAACTCACGTATTTTGATGATGCCGGCTACAGAAATCTTCGCAGCTTCCAGAAATATATCATGGTTAATAAGGAAAATCTGGGTGGAAAAGCTGCCATGATGTATAATCTCAGGCATTTCTCACTTATAAACAGAGAGTTAAGCGAAAATATCGGAGATATGATCATGAAGTCTCATTTCGAGACTATCGAATCCATGATAGGCGATGAAGGTATAGTATGCCGCCTTGGTGGAGATAATTTCGTTGCAATATGTGGTAAGGGAGAACTTGGAAATGTGCTCACTGCTCTGGATGAGATTTCAATAGTGTATGACGCTGCAGAAGGGAAAACGGTAAATATTTCCACCAGTGTAGGAGTATATAGAATTCCGGAAGGATTTATTATAGAAAATCCTGGAGTTATCATGGAGAAGATTATCGTATCTATCCATGTGGCTCAGAATGGTGGTAAAGACCGGATAGTATTCTATAACGGAAATCTTATTGAGAACAGGGATAATGCCCTAAAGGTTCAGCAGCTGTTTCCTGAAGCGCTTCGTAATGAGGAATTTAAGGTTTATTATCAGCCAAAGGTGGATATCAGGAATGGGGAGATTATCGGTGCTGAGGCTCTCTGCAGATGGTTTCATGATGGCAGGATGGTAAGCCCTGGAGACTTTATTCCTACACTTGAAGAAACTAATGATATATGCAGACTTGATTTCTATATGCTGGATCATGTATGCAGGGATATCAGAAGATGGATGGACTCCGGTAAGAAGGTTGTTCGTATATCTGTCAATATGTCCAGAAAGCATATGATCAATGTAAATCTTCTGAATGACTTGCTTAAGATTATCGACAGACATAATGTTCCTCATAGCTGTATAGAAATAGAACTTACAGAGACTACAACAGATGTAGAGTTCAGTGATATGAAACGTGTCGTAACCGGTCTTCAGAATGCCGGTATATATACATCTGTGGATGATTTCGGAGTCGGTTATTCGTCAATGAATCTGATAAGAGAGCTTCCGTGGAATGTTATTAAGGTTGACCGCAGCTTCCTTCCGGTAGAAGGGGATGACCTCGATGCTGTCAGCAAAGTTATGTTCAAACACGTTATTGCCATGACTGCCGAGATGGGTATTGAATGTATCGTTGAAGGAGTTGAGACTGAGAGGCAGCTTAATATTCTTCGGGAGAACAATTGTAATTATGCGCAGGGCTTCCTGTACGACAAACCGCTTCCTAAGGGGACTTTTGAAGAGAAGCTTTCGGTTGGGTTCTATGACGTGAAATAAAGAACATTATCAGGTATAATAATAAAGAACAAAATACAGAAAAAATAAATGAGTCAATAGTTCTGAGGGGATTCCCTATAAGAAACTATTGGCTCATTTATATTGTTCCGAAGTTTTTCGGATTAATTAGTTTTCATTTCTCTTGTGAAAGCTGCATCTGAAGCATTTGCTTCGGTTGTGTCAGGAGCATCGATCTTAATCATCTTGTTCTTGACTACCAGAGTACAGATAACAAATGCAACTGCGTAGAGTGCAAGTGCAGTTCCAATGATAACGTTGTAATTCTGTGATGTAGCTTTAAGGATTATTTCTGAGGTGTTGTTTCCTGTTATTCCGGCAACTGCCCAGGCAGATAATGTGATACCATGAATCTTGGATATATTTTCCATTCCGAATCTGGAGGATAGAAGTGCAGGGAGTGTTGAGAATCCACCACCATATCCGAGATTTATTATCATAAGCATTAGGATGATCATAATCTTGTATGGCATGCTAACGCTTGCGGAGAGCAGAAGTACTATTAAACATATTGCCATACAGCTGCAGAAGATGATCTGATATACAAGACTTCTGTCTCGCATCTTATCAGAAATAGTGGAATAGCCTATACGTCCAAGCGCATTACATGCTGCTGTAATAGAAGGTACGAAGCTTATGATTGCAGACAGGATGGCCATTCCTGCGAAGGTTGTATTGAGTATCTGCTTCTCATATGTAATCAGCATAAGTCCGCAGTGTATATTTATAAAGAAAATGAGCCAGATTCCAATGAACATCTTATTGTGAAGAAGTGAACTCCATTTGAATTCATTATTCTTCTGGGTGTCTTCAACCCATCCTTCCGGTTTCTTAAGCAGTATGTGGCCTGCAAGCATCATACAGAAGTAAATGCCTCCCAGAATATAGAACATTGCGGATATTCCGAATCTGTTCTGAAGAAATTCCATGATAGGGGTAGCAATAGCTTTTGCAAGTCCGAATCCCATAATCGATATTCCGGTAGCCAGACCTTTCTGTTCTGAAAACCAGAGCATAAGCGTTTTGACAGGAGTGAGATATCCGATTCCCAGACCGATTCCCATGATACATCCATAGAAGATGTATATTCCAATCAGCGCGGCGGCCCCTGTGGCAAACTGGATTACCAGGCCGGTTCCGATCATTCCTACGGTGAAACAGATGCAGGCTATGAGAGATGATCTGTGAATGTCAGCCTCAACTATTTTTCCGGCGAATGCAGCAGACATTCCCAGGAAGAAGATAGCCAGTGAGAAGGCCCATCCGGTTCCGAAGGTGCTTACTCCGATTTTTGTAGCGATAGCTTCTTTGAACGTGCTCCAACAGTAAACTGTTCCGATAGAACAGTGTATGAGCAATGCCGGTATGGCAGCTCTGACCCATTTGTTATTCATAATTTTCCCCTTTATATAATGACAAAACGGTTGATGGTTACGCACGGGTTGATTATCACACAAGATATAGTATGTGTCAATGATAAAAAAACAAGCAATTGTATAGGTTTTTTGGGCGTTTTATACAAAGGTATATTTGTAATATACTATTTGTATTTATTGCTGATTATCGGTTGATTAGAAGAGGCAGATATGATAGGATTGCATCGTTGCACAGAATCGGATCATTTTGAAAGGAAGGCTTAAGATGTCAACAAGAGAAGAAGTATATGACAGATACAGAGTTAACAGACCTATTGATATAGTTAATACTGTGTATCTGATTTTTATTACTACAATATATACTATTTATATGCATAATATGTATTTCGATATAACAGGAACCAGAGGAAAGGTGTTCACTTATGGCGGCCTTTTCTATATTATTCTTATATCGGTTTCTTTTGCATTGGAAATAGTAATGCTGAAATATTATAGTGATCCGGATCCGATTTTCTATAAGGACAGTCATGTTATAGCAATGCCGGAACTCTGGATGGGGTTGTTCCTTCTCGCTAATTTCATAGCTTTCTTACTGTCCCCCGATAAGACGGGTTCCTGGACAGGAACAACAGGAAGATATTTCGGTCTTTCCTTTGTTTTAGTAATAGCTTTGGTATTTATACTTCTTTGCAGAGAAACGGTGATAAGTAATATAGTTTATATTCTTTTGTTTCTGGTTTCGGGTACGGCTTATATAATGGCCTGTCTGCAGCATTTTGGATTTGATCCGTTTTCATTAAGGGAAAAGGTTGTAGAGAGACAGAAGGAAATGTTCATTTCTCTCTTTGGAAATATTAATACTTATGGTTCGTATCTGTGTGTGGCCCTTCCTGTGTTTATTTCTGTTTTTATCTTCAGCAAGAAGATTTTTCCAAGAGTACTGGCAGGTATCAGCCTTGTTATTTCCGGAATGGCTATAATACCGGCTAAGAGTGATAACGTTTATCTTGGGCTGGGAGTTGTGTTTATAGTACTTTTCTATATCGCTATATGTTATAAGGACTTCACGGAATATATCTTTGCGGTTCTGCTGCTGGTTGTCGGACTAGAGATTATGGCGCTGATGAACTCTGCGTTTAAGGGAAGTCAGAAACATATCAACGGAATTGCTGAGATTGTTGAGAACCCCAGAGTTATGTTTGCTATACTGATGATCATACTGGTTGTTCTTATATTTTCAATGGTATTCAGATTTGCAAATTACGAGGCATACAAGAATATTCAGGGAAGGAATCTGCTGATTACGGTTACCGGGCTGCTTATTATAGCAATCGTAAGTGTTACTGTTGTTGGAATCAAAACCCATAATTCTTTATTTACTTTTAATGATGAGTGGGGAACCTACAGAGGCTATATCTGGAGGCGAGGAATCAGTCTCTTTAAGATATCACCTGTAATCAATAAGATATTCGGAAATGGAAATGAAACCATTGGTTATCTGATGAAGACTAATTATTACAAGGAGATGGTTTCAATTACCGGAAAGAAATATGATAATCTTCATAATGAACTTCTTCAGTATCTGGTAACAACCGGTCTGTTCGGGCTTATTTCTTATCTGGGATTTGTTATAAGTTCCTTTGTTTATTTAGGAAGAAGAATGAAAAGTGATCCTGTTGCAATATCCTGTCTTGCTGGAGCGGTCGGTTATTTCGCACAGAGTCTGGTTAATCTTAATCAGCCTATAACGACGCCGTATTTCTTCGTGATTCTTGCGGCAGGAATAGGATATATAAGATATAAACAGCAGGGATATGGAAAATTTAAAGGTTTGGTGAATAACATTGATGACAATTCATCAAAAAACTGATATAATATTTAGCTTAGAAAAAGAGATAAAAATAAAGGTGGATTAAAATGAATATTTACGAGGAATTAATCGAACGTGGTCTTATTGCCCAGGTAACAGATGAGGAGGGCGTCAGAGATCTAATTAACAACGGAAAGGCAACATTTTACATTGGTTTCGACCCTACAGCTGATTCGCTTCATGTAGGTCATTTCATGGCTCTGTGTCTTATGAAGAGACTTCAGATGGCCGGAAACAGACCTATTGCTCTTGTAGGTGGTGGAACGGGAATGATTGGTGATCCTTCCGGAAGAACTGATCTGAGAAAGATGATGACTACGGAAATGATAGATCATAACTGTGAATGCTTCAAGAAGCAGATGAGTCGCTTCATTGAATTCGGTGAAGGCAAGGCTATGATGGTTAATAATGCTGACTGGCTCAGAGACCTGAACTATATTGAATTCATACGTGATATCGGTTCTATGTTTAAGGTTAATAATATGCTTCGTGCAGAATGCTATAAGCAGAGACTTGCCAGTGAAGAGGGACTCACTTTCCTTGAGTTTAATTATATGCTTATGCAGAGCTATGATTTCCTTAAACTTTATGAGGATTATG
>CACZPG010000289.1 GCA_902782965.1 uncultured Lachnospiraceae bacterium | reverse complement strand
GGGGTATGTGACAGGGAAACGTTATGTGACAGGGGGACGTTTCTCCTGTCACATTTTCAAGGTATTCAATGGATTCATCAACGGAAAGAGGAGAAACAAGGATGGAATCAAGGTTAAATGGAAAAATGAAAATAACTATTAGTGCGATGATCAGCATTTTACTGATGGCAATAGTGATTTCATTTATACCGTTTTCTGATGTTAAAGCGGCAGACGAAGATGTAGTACAGGTTTATTTTGAAGGAGATGGATTACTGCCTGCTGCCGGTAATACAATTACCCATAAGGGTTTTAAAGTAAAGGCTCAGAATGGCGGGGACGCTCATTGTAAGATAGTAGATCCACTGCCCGGATTTACGGATGGCGTTCAATGGACGAATAGTACTAAAGAAGTATTTAAAGAAGGGGATAAATTTGAGAAAGCTCAATACTTTATAAACTTTAGTGTGAGACCTGATTCGGGTTACAGAATAGATAAATCAAAGAAGAATAGTTTTAAACTTAAAATCAGAGGCAATTATTTGACTTCAACTGATATCTTATATGATGAGGATTTTGATTGTTATATAATATGCTTCTCAGGTGGTCCATATCTTTATGCGCAGGATGGCTGGTCTGAACTGAATCTTAGTGTTGATACTCCGATTGCCGGTAAACAGGTTTATGATAAATTCTCGTCAGCAACAACAAAACCTACTGGAATTTACTCTAAGAATTATTTAGATTCAGAGGTATTTAAATATCTTTGCTGGTCAGAATCTAAAAATGGCAAAGATGGCTGGCGAAGTATGCAGAAAGATGAAAGTTTCAAGAAGGGATATTATTACCGTTTTGTTGGAGTAAATGCGAGTAGTCTTCTCCCGAGTTTACAGGCTGATTTCTATACTTTTGGAGGATCAGACGATCCACATGATATTTCTCAGAGCTTTAAAGTCAGTTTAAATGGTGTAGATAATACAGGATTTAATACTCAAATATGGTCTAATAAGGGATATATCGATTTCGGACAATGCCGTGAAGAAGTTGATACTATAGAGATTAATCTTACTATGCCAAAGGTCGGTGTATCTCCAATATGGAATGGGACAATTAAAAGTGATAAATATTCATTAGTTGGTTATAGTGGTGAATACGTTAGATGGTATGATGAAAACTCTGATAAGTATATGAAATATGGTGATAAGTTTGTACCTAGCCATAAATACAGAGCTGAATTTGAAGTACAGCCCGGTAGTTTTACAAGATGGGCTCCTACTACAAGTCTTATAGTAAATGGAGTGAAAGTATCATCGGTAAGCAGCAGTATCAGTGCGGAAAGTAAGAAAACCAGTCCTATCAAATTTGAGGTGTATGCAAACTGCTCTACAATGGATAGCATTTCCTTATATGGAATGGGAAAATTTCCTGTTATAGGCGACAGAGCTGATAGTACAGATGAGAAGGAATTAATAATAGATGATCCTTTGTTGAAGATTACTCGGACTTTCTCATGGTGTATTAAGAAGGAAGATGGGACATATGAAGCAGTAAAATATTCAGATAAATTTAAAGAAGGAGTAACCTACTATCTTCCTATAAAACTTTCATTTAATTCAGATCCGAATGTTGTATTTCCGACTTTGGTTCAGAATAATGACATTAATATAGAGGTTGCCGGAGCAGATAAAGCTTTTATATATGAATCGAAAGATCCATATAATGAGATTACTATATATGCTGAGTTCACTCCACTTAAGCCCGTACAGAATATAGATATATTCGGATATAAGATTCCTGCTGTTGAAGACAAAACGGATTATGAAAGTCCTGAAGCAAAAAGCAGCAGTCACTGTGTTATTGACACGGACTATAATACCCAATGGTTTAAAAAGGGTGTAGCCTGGGGTGAGACCTTTAATGGTTCACAGTCTCTATTTGATAAAGGAGAAGATACAGAATTTGTTGAAGGTCATGAATATGTCATACAGCTTCTTGTAAAACCTGCAAAAGGTTATGGTATTCCGTTGAACATCAGCAATATCAAAGCCAGTATAGGTGGATATGATGCGGAAGTAGGAAGTAGTAAAGTTCCGGGTAGACTGCTTCTAACTTTGAAGAGGAAAACTGTTGGAAAGATAACAAGAGTGGACTTTACGGTTGAAAAGCCGGTTGCAGGTCAGCCGATGAATAATATCAGTTTCACTACAGTTCCTGAAAATGCTTTTAAAAATCCGGAGTTCTATAATGAATATAAAGACAATTTATGGTCAGTATCCGAAACCAATGAAGCTGATTCTTTCAAACAGGTTGGTAAAGGAGCTGTCTATGAAGCTGGAAAGTATTATGCATTTTATCCGATAATAATGCTAATGGCTGCCTCAGTAAAAGATCCCGGAGAGGTTTTAGATGATGCAGTTGTATCCGGATTTAGTAAGAATATGCAAGTATATGTAAATGGTGAGCTTTATAATATAGGTGAAGGCTATGCTACAGGGCTTGTTACAGGAGATATAACCCAGGCAGATATTACGGGTATTTCAGATAAGGAATATACAGGAAGTGCAATTACACAGGCTGTTAAAGTTACATTTTCAGGTAAGGAACTTTCAGAAGGAAAGGATTATCAGATAGAATATACTAATAATG
>CACZPG010000288.1 GCA_902782965.1 uncultured Lachnospiraceae bacterium | reverse complement strand
CGAGGATTATGTTCCTTTTGAGGAGAATCATGAGAAGAAACTGCAGGCGAGGCTGAGTCATCTTTCTGATACCTTCTCTCAGTATCTGCTTTTTCTGATTCAGGATAAGAACATGGAAAATGCAGATGTTTATAAGAGGGCTATTGTAGATAAGAAGACATTTTCCAAGATAAAGAATAATGTGGATTATCATCCTCAGAAGTTAACGGCACTGTGTCTGTGTATAGGCGCCAGACTTAATATTGATGAGTCTAAGGATCTGCTTGCCAGAGCAGGATACGCATTGTCGCCCTGCGATATGACAGACATTATTTTCTCATATTTTATTGAGAATGAAATATACGACATGATAGAGCTGGATATTCAGCTGGAAGAACATGGACTTCCATGTATTATTTCGTAGTAGATAGAAGATATCTAAATTGCTTGTTTAATTGATCGGCTAATTGTGAATTTGGAAGAGTGTCTTAGTGATATTGTCAGGGTCGCTTTCCGGGAGACCTGTTTTAAGAATTAATTTCGTATAATGAGTCCAACAAAAACAATTTATAAAACACCTAAAAAAGGAGGACAACATTATGCGTAAAGGATTAACAGAGATAGTATTTATACTAGACAGAAGTGGTTCAATGAGCGGACTTGAGGCCGACACAATCGGTGGCTTCAATTCAATGCTTAAGAAGCAGCAGAAGGAGGAGGGTGAGGCTGTACTCTCCACAGTGATTTTCGATGATCAGACTGAGGTTCTGTATGACAGAGTTCCTATTAGCAAGGTAGAACCAATGAATGATAAGCAGTATTATGTCAGAGGCAGCACAGCTCTTCTGGATGCCCTTGGTGGAGCAATCCATCACATCGGAAATGTACATAAGTATGCAAGACCCGAAGATGTTCCGGAGAAGACACTTTTTATAATCACAACAGATGGTATGGAGAATTCCAGCTGTAGATATGATTATAAGAAGGTTAAGAAAATGGTTGAACACCAGAAGAAGAAATACAATTGGGAATTCATCTTCCTCGGAGCTAATATTGATGCGATAGAAGTAGCAGGAAGGTTCGGTGTTTCAGCTAACAGAGCTGTGAGATATGAATGCGATAGTGAAGGCACAGCACTTAATTTCGAAGTAATGTCCAATATTATTACCGGCGCCCGCAAATGTAAATCTTCAGTGGCTATGGGAAATATGTTCGAAGATGCTGACATGCTTAGTGACATCAAGGAAGATTACAGCAAACGTCATAAGGCATGATTATAAGATAATATAGTGATCAACAGGAGTGTACTAATGAGTTTTGGAATAGACAGCAGCAGAAGGTTTTATGAGAACGAAGTTGCACCGATGATACATGCTAAATTCCCCTCTTATGAGGGGAGGATAGCCGTCGGGATTGTCGGCGAAGGTTCAGACTGTTTTGGATATGATGATTTCGTCTCAAGAGATCATGATTTCGGAACAGGAGTCTGTCTCTGGCTTACAGACGAGGATATACAGATAATCGGAAGTAAGCTGAGTGAGGAATATGATCTTCTGGTAAGTCAGCAGAAGGGTAATAACCTGACCAGAAGACTCAGCGAGAGACGTGGTGTGATGTCTATTCATGGATTCTATTCAAGTATTCTCGGATATAACTGTAATACCAGAGACATGGTCATAGATGCAGAAGATTGGAATGCTATGGATCATAACTGTCTTGCCACTGCAGTTAACGGTGAGGTGTTCAGGGATGATCTGGGCAAGTTCACCGCCTTCAGAAAACTCCTGCTAAATTATTATCCGGATAAGGTTTGGAAGAGCAGGATAGTAAATGCGCTTCATAAATATTCAGCAGCACTTCAGGTGAATTACGCCAGGTGTATGTCCAGAGGTGATGTAGTTGCTGCACGGCTGTGTCATTTCCAGGGGCTGGAAGCTGCCATGGAATTATTCTTTCTGATGAAGAAGGAGTATCCGCCTTATTATAAATGGACCTACAGAAGACTTACTGAACTGGATGTCAGCGGTACATTTTCAAGGCTGATTAAGGAACTTTCTGAAGCAGACTGTGATATCAGTGTGTGGGAAGGAAGAGAGTACCGGCCCGATATCCTCAATATGAATGACCGGGTAGTATTCCTAAGCGAACAGCTGGCAGGCTGCGTAGTCCATATGCTGAGACAATATGATCTGACAGATAAATTGGATCCCTATCTGGAGAGATATGTGGATGAGATACTGGACACATTACTTTTCCAGAGTTGAGGTGCTTTTTCTTATGGTTGTCATGGTAGTCAAATATTTCTATGTAGCACGTATCAGCAAATGATGATACAATGTGGCATAAGATAAATATTTAGGTGGGGGACCGAAATCATGTCAAACAGATTTGTATGTGATGGCAGCTACGAGAAGGATTTGCAGGAATACAGCAGAAATGTAATGGAAATATATGGCCTTGCTTCTGAGACCTCGGAAAGAGAGATTCTCTGTATGGCTGATACGGGTAATACCGTAGCAATGAAAATGTATGCAGATATGATATTCTACAAGAAGATACTTCGTAAGAATTATTATCTGGATGCATTTCTTTTGTATCTGGCTTCAGCAGGGATTGAGGTAGATGAGAAGGGAGCGTGGCAGGTGGACCCTAAGGCATATCCGCTTGCTTACTTTAATATAGGGTATTATCTCCTGAATTATCATAAGAATTCATTCCTACAGAAATGTGAGAAGATAGATATAATAGAAAGAATGTCAGAAGAGGAGCGGTATAGTACAGCATATGAGCTGGCACTTGCCTGTGCAAATTATGTCAAAGCTCCCGGGGCTGTAAATCTTCTTGGAAGAATACTTAAGAAGGCAGCTGAAGATGAGGCCATTTATAATGCACTGTCTCCATATCTTCAGGATGAAACTCAGGAAGACTGTCTAAGAAAATCTGATGAGTATTTCAAGGAAGCGGCTGCGGAAGGCTATGTATATGCCTGCAACAGTCTCGCAGTGAGAGAAGCAGATATAATTATAGAAATGAATGAAGATATTGCTCAGGATGACATTTCTGAACATATTGAGAAGTATGTGAATTATCTGTCCCTGGCGGCTGACAAATACGAACCTTATGCAGCGAACAGGCTTGGACTGTTCTACAGGACCGGAGAGATATTCGGAAGTAATGGCAAGACCGTAATCAAAACACATATTAACAATTCACTTGCTAGAGATTATTTCTACAAAGCAGTGGTTTATCCGGATGCTAATTCCGCCTGGGCATATTTGAATCTTATTAAATACTTCTATAAGGATTATGAACAGGACATCGATCTGATGAATGAACATATGGAGTATATCAAACTTCTGAATCCGGAGGTTTATGATATAGCGATAGATCTGTAAAACAGCATTTCATTTTTCTAAATGGCTTGATTTTTATTCTAAATTTCACTTTATTTTAAGAATATATTAATGTTTGCAGGTTATACTACTTACGATGAAAATACTGAAAGTATTGAAAATATTGATAATATTGAAAATGCATACCATATTGGAAAGGTTAAACATGGTATAGTATGTGATCATTAATGTTTCGGTAGATTCATGAAAAAGAGGGATGAGAAAGTGACAAATAAGAAGCTTTATAAGAAGATAAAAAGGAATGGCATTCT
>CACZPG010000287.1 GCA_902782965.1 uncultured Lachnospiraceae bacterium | reverse complement strand
TTTCAGAAATGTATGATATAAAGCGTTAAAAAAATTTGCAGATATCTGAAACCACATTCGGAAAGACGCACTTCGTGCTTACTTTCCTCATGCGCTTTCAGAATCCTGCTTCGCAGGATTCGAATAAAAAATAAGAGATACCTTTGGCTGTAAACAGCCACGGCATCTCTTATTTCTTATTCTATCTGCAAATAGTATTACTGTGGTCCGACATATTGTGCGCTTCCGAAGCCCATAATCAGGTATGCTATCCATGGGAAGAATATCAACAGTGCGATCATTCCACCACCACATCCGTAAGCAGGTGCAAGTTTAACTGCTAAGAGGATTGTGTAGATAAGAGCTCCAACACAAGGGATGAGGATGAGAAGGAAAAGCCAGCCATTTCCGGTAGCAATCTTTGTAATCCAGTAAAGATTAAGGAAAGGTATCCATGCATACCAGTTGGTAACGCCTGCTTTTTCAAACATCTTCATAAGACCAATTGATGTAATTACATATGAAACAAGTCCTGATCCGATGTATGTAGGCAACATCTGTGCATACAAATCCATTATTTGTTGTTGATCCATAATAGAATCCCCCTTTGATAAAAATAAAAAATAATAAACTACGTGTATGCGGTATGCACACACACCGATAATTATCACACAGTTGAAAAAAAGTGTCAAGATATAACTTTTTAACCGGGTTTCATTACATAGTTCGCGGTAGAGTGAATTACAACGTTGATTATAGTGAACTTTTGCGTTTGTCGTTAGTGTGATTTATTGGTGATGATCGTAGCCTTCATCGTAGTCATCGTAGCCGTCGTGGTCATGATCTGTCATGAATTCACGGCCTGTAATACGCTTGCGCTGACGTTCTTCTTCAACCAGCTGGGAAAGCTGCTCCTTAGTCTCCTTAGAATTCTTGATGTTTTTGATTTCAAAACACTTCATGGTTTTATCAGAACTGTCGATAACGATAGTACCCATTCCGAAAATTCTCTGAAGGAAGGATCTCTTAAGAGAAATATCAAGTATTCTATAGAATCTTACCTCATCTTCTCTGATGCTGAAGACACCGGATTTGATGAAGAGTCTTTCTTCGTCGTAGCTATATACAGTGAAGCTCCAGGGAAGCCCACACCAGTTTCTCTTTCTTTGTTTAAATAGTAATTCTCCCATTATCTGCTCCTTTACATTTAAATAAAAAAATACTATCATTTAATAATAGATATCCATATCATAACAATACTAATTTACAATACTATTTCATTTATGTCAAAAGGTACTTTTGAACCATTATAAAGACTCTTTTGATACCATAATAATATGAATCTGGAAGGTGATTACAAATGAAAAGACTGCTTAAAGGGGTTATATCTATTCTGGTTGTTGTATTATTTTTATCGTTTTCTAATTGTAGTATTTTAGAGGTTTGTGCAGATACTGCTTCTGATGGGACGACAGAGACTGTCACTGAAGCCGCGACAGAAGCCGCAAAGACTGATTATGAACAGGGTATTAAGATTCGTGTAGGCGATAAGAAGAAATTTACCAGAAAAATAAAAGGTAAATTTTCAGAGAAAAACGGGCTCACTGTATTTACTCCTGCGGATAAGAAAACCTTTAAAGGCGGTTTCTTCACCGTTGGAAAGCGCGTGTATCACTCAAATAAGAAGGGGATTCTTGATAAGGGCTGGAAGAAGATAAAAGGTCATTATTACCACTTCGACAGAAAGAACGGACAAATGGCTATGTCTGCTACTGTTGAAAGCATAAAGGTCGACAAGCTTGGAACAGCTAAGGAAACTGACAGCACTGTAGCCAGAATCAATACCTATATTTCTGCAAGAAAAATTATGGAAAAGGTTACGAAACCTTCTGACAGCAAAGCTGACAAGCTTTATAAGTGTTACAAATGGGTAGAGGCTCTTCCATATAATCAATACAGGACCTTCGAAAAAGGCTATGCGGAATATAAGGATGATTGGGACGTAGTATTTGCAAATGATATCTTCAAGAATCGTCAGGGATGCTGCGTTTCAGAATCTGCGGCGCTGGCTTTTCTGGCAAAAGAATGTGGCTATGAAGATGTATATGTATGCAGCGATACGGGTCATGCATGGGCTAAGATAGACGGAAGATTATATGATCCTCTGTTTGCTGAAGCCAAGAGTTTTGCAGATAATTATAATGCTCCATTTACAGATTACAGAAGCAATGCAGCATATAAGAAGAAAATTTAACGCACTAAAGCGATAACGCATTGACGCAAGGTTGAATTTGATGTACTATTGAATGGCGGGAATTACTTAGGCAATTCCCGCCATTAGTTATATTCGAATAAACATGGCAAAGTTACCGAGAATCTTTGCCTTTTAATTTGGGAGGATAATACAATGCCAATTACAGAGTTATTAGAGAGAAATGCCAGAGAATTTGGAGGAGATACTGCTCTGGTTGAAGTGAATCCGGCCATTACCGAGGTCAGGAGAGTTACCTGGAGAGAATATGAATTAATGGAACCTAATCCAAAAGCTCCTTACAGAAGAGAAATTACCTGGGGAGTTTTTGATGAGAAGGCTAACCGTTTTGCAAATGCACTTATCAGCAGAGGTATTAAGAAGAATGATAAGGTAGGAATTCTTCTTATGAACTGCCTTGAGTGGCTTCCAATCTATTTCGGAATTCTGAAGACGGGAGCTCTGGCTGTTCCTCTTAACTTCAGATATGATGCAGATGAGATTGAATATTGTGTTGATCTGGCTGATGTTGATATTCTTGTTTTCGGTCCGGAATTCATAGGAAGAGTTGAAGAGATAGCAGAGAAGATTTCCAAGAACAGACTTCTGTTCTATGTAGGTGAGAACTGTCCTTCATTTGCTGAGGATTATAATGAGATGGTAGCAAATTCCAGCTCAGTAGCTCCGGGAATTGAAATCACAGATGATGACTACGGCGCTATATATTTCTCCTCGGGAACTACCGGTTTCCCGAAGGCTATTCTTCATAAGCATCGTGCGCTTATGCATAGTGCAAGAGTTGAACAGGCTCATCATGGACAGACCAAGGATGATGTATTCCTCTGCATTCCACCGCTTTATCACACAGGTGCGAAGATGCATTGGTTTGGCTCACTCATTTCCGGTGGTAAGGCAGTACTTCTCAAAGGTACTAAGCCGGAATATATTCTTGATACTGTCAGCAGAGAGAAGTGTTCTATTGTATGGCTTCTGGTTCCATGGGCTCAGGATCTGCTTATAGCTCTTGAAAGTGGAAAGCTGAATAAGGACGAATATGAACTGGATCAGTGGAGACTGATGCATATAGGTGCTCAGCCGGTTCCTGCAAGTCTTATTACCAGATGGAAGGAAATGTTCCCTAACCATGATTATGATACAAACTATGGTCTGTCAGAGTCTATAGGACCTGGTTGCGTACATCTGGGAGTTGAGAATATTGACCATGTTGGAGCAATCGGAGTTCCGGGATTTGGCTGGGAATGCAAGATAGTAGATGAAGATGGAAATGTTGTAGACAGAAATGACAGTGAATCAGTTGGTGAACTTTGTGTAAAGGGTCCGGGTGTCATGATCTGTTACTATAAGAATGAAGAAGCTACCAATGAATGTCTTAAGGGCGAATGGCTTTATACCGGAGATATGGCTAAGTATGATGAAGACGGATTCATATGGCTGGTAGACAGAAAGAAGGATGTTATCATCAGTGGTGGAGAGAATATCTATCCTGTACAGATTGAAAGCTTCATTATGAAAAATAAGAAGGTTCAGGATGTAGCTGTAATAGGAACTGCTGATGAGAGACTTGGTGAAATATCAACTGCCATCATTCAGCTGAAAGAGGGCGAAACCTGTACTGAGGAAGAAATGAATAACTTCTGTCTTGAGCTTCCTCGTTATAAGAGACCTCGTCAGATTATATTTGCGGAAGTTCCGAGAAATGCAACCGGCAAGATTGAGAAACCTGCACTTAGAGAAAAATATGGTGCAAAGAATCTGGTTGACAGAGAGAATAAAAGATAGGGATTTGTGCATAATTATAGTTTTCCTGCTTAGAAATCAAGGTTCTTCGTATAAGCTTATAGCAAACTTTGTGAATAATTCACAAAATTTATATAAAGTGCACAAAAAGGCTTTACGTTTTTGTTAAATTGTACTATAATAGGACTTACTTAGAGAAGGTATTTGTGGGTGTACCTTATATATAGAACGGATTAGGAAGTGCCTGTTAGACTTTGATTTAGGGGAAGGAAGTCTAACAGGCTCTTTCGCTTTTAATAGGACTTCCTGTATATGGTAGTTGTATGCAT
>CACZPG010000286.1 GCA_902782965.1 uncultured Lachnospiraceae bacterium | reverse complement strand
TTCTCCCACATACCTTTATATTTCCAAACGGATTCCTTACATTTTCCGATGAACGGCTCGATACCGTACTCTTCAATCTGCTCCTTGCCGTCGATTCCTATTTCTTTTTCGACCTCAAGCTCAACAGGGAGTCCATGAGTATCCCATCCGGCCTTACGAATGATCTTGTGACCCTTCATGGTCTGATAACGTGGAATCATATCCTTGATAACACGCGTAAGCACATGGCCTATGTGTGGCTTACCATTAGCAGTTGGAGGACCATCATAAAATGTATAAGTGGGGAGGTCCTTCTTTTCATCGATACTCTTCTCAAAGACTTTCTCTTCATTCCAGAATTTCAGCACTTCAGCTTCATTGCTGGCAAAGTCAAGCTTTGTCGAAACCTTATTGTACATGACTTTCTATCCTTTCGAATTTAATAGTGTTTATCAGCAGGTGTATTCACCTGTATTTTCGTTAATACTGCTAAAACAGTGCATTTCACCAATAAACGCACTTGTATAGTATACCATTTATAAGTATATACTGTCAAAATAATCCACGATTCGGGAATCCCTTACAATACATGCTTCGGGAATCCCTTACGTCATTTGTACATTCCGTAATTTGAACCCTCTGTTCTTTATGGATTACTCTTCCTCTGTACCGATTGTCTGAGTAAGATAATCATTAACTACCTTAGCTACATCATCTGTATAGAGTCCATGCACTGCACAGGCCTGATCCAGGGACTCAAACTGTGAAACACCACAGGATACACAGTGCATTCCACATTTCATAAGAACGAGTGCAGCATCGGGATACCAGGTAATAATATCACCTATCAGCATATCCTTATTTACATACTGTCTGATACCGTCTTCATCCACCGGAAGAGTTGAGGCATCCGGTTTCTGCGGAACACCACCGTACTTCTTATCTTCGGTCTTCTCTTCAGGCTTCTCATCCATAACCTTAGTCGTTATATTTTCTAAATCTGCATTTCCGGCATTGTTAATTTCTTCAGCCATTTTCTTATCCTTTCTATATCCTCAATATTTCTTTACTATATAACCGGGTATTAATAAGTATCTCGTGATACCAGTGGACTTGTAAGCTATTACACTAGTCCAGATGAACTCCCCAGATTTTACCGGCTCTGGTTCCTATAATAAGGTAATCCTCAAATACTGCAGGTGATGCTTCAATAGTACCGTCGGAAATTGTAACATAGCTCTTCTCTTCACCGCTATGTCCATCCAGACAGCGAAGCACTCCGTCGCTTCCTCCGTAGATTACTTCACCTTCACCCTTCTGATTATACACACATACAGGAGATGACCAGGTATAAGCTATCTGATTCTCCCATACCTTGCTTCCGTCCTTCTTGCTGAGGGCTACAATGTCACCACCACCGGTACCATGACTCATGGCAACAGTTACGTATATATTATCCTTAAGATCAGCTTTACCGACAGCAATCGTTGACTGAACACCACCGGATACATGAGCGATGGTATTACATTCATACTCTGTCTGCCATACTATCTCTCCGGTCTCAGCTTTAATCTTCCAAATCGGTATGGTAGCAGTTGTACTGCTTCTCCAACCCAGATGGAAAGAGGTACTGACATAAATGTACAGCTCTCCGTCCTCCATAGAAAGGACAGGTGTCGAGTTGGAATCATCCAGAATATCCTGAACCCATACTGTCTTAAGGGTATTCAGATCAATACAGAACAGATTAGCTCCGTTATCAGCTACAAACAGATAATTCTTATAAATTGCCGCACTGGTTTCCATTCCCAGCCAGTAGCTTCCCTGAGAATTTCTCTTGGTACTGTATCTCCATCTGACCATCTTATCCAGATCCATGCTGAGAGTACCATTCTTCTCATCATACTTAGTTCCCAGATGTATCAGGTATAGAATACCATTCTCACCCGGATAAATGAGAGTGTCTGTATCCACATCTACTACTGCCGAAGAATCGAAGTAGCTGAGGTTTCCTCTGAGGGAGTATGGATCATTATTTCCGAAGGTATACATTACGCTGCAGTCAAGCAGATTGATGATAAAGGATCTTGCCGTTCCCTGAGCACTATCATATCCTGCACCTACGTACATAATCGGATAGCCTCTTGGATCCAGAGCACCAGCTCCCTTAAATGTGAAACCAAGCCATAATGAATCACGTGTCTTCTCACCTGTCTTCATATCAAGGAAATATATATATCCATCCATGCAGGCATATATAACTTCAACCAGAGAATCATCTTCCTTAGCCCAGTCATACATATTCATGTGAGCCTTGGTTTCTCTTGACCATCTTCTGAGAAGAGGCTGACCGGTCCATCCGCTTCCGCTCCAGGTTGCATCACCATAGGTAAGGGAACCGGAATTAACACTCCATTCCGTGGTCATTCCACCCTTGGTAAAGGTAGATCTTCCATAAGTAGGATTATCACGGAAATTATTACCTCTGAAGGTAAATACACCTTCCTGATCTGTATATTTATAACCAAGATCGAAGGATATATCCCCAAGACTCTTAGATGCATAATCATCCTTATTCTCAAGAGGAACATCATCCACGATTATATCTGTTGAAAGAAGCAGATTAGTAGGTTCCGTTGAACTGACTGCATGAGCCTTGAATTCAATTTCTTCAACATCGGGATCCAGAGATCCGGCATCAGTAACTGTACTGATTTCCTCCGTTTGAGCCTCCTCCGGGTTTCCACCTTCCTCAGCGGACTGTGCTTCATCCAGAGAACCTATCTTTCCTGAGATACCAACCTCATCCGAATCTTCTTTTTTCTTACTCTTACTCTTTTTCTTTCCGGGATTCTCTACTATTACGGAATCATCTCCTGTGATAACTGCCTCAAGCTCATTATTAAGAGTTGTTCCCGGATGTTTAACCTTGAAAATAATATGGAGCGTTAAAAGAATCAGAATTTCAATACATAAAATAATTAAAATCTTGTGTTTTTTCTTCATGTTCCGTCCTTCTTATTTCTTTATAAACCGATATATTTTTCTCAACAGTCTGACAGGTGGAAGAGATTTAATCCTGAATATCCTTTCACCCTTTGGACTCATGGTATTAGTACAGATTGTACTCACCCCCATCTTCAGAAGCTTATCTGCTTTTGCATAATCATCAAGCGTATAAACAAGAATCGATAAGCCCTTCGACTTTATCCTGTTAATATTATCCTGATCAGCGTCTTTAACATTCAGAGCAATAGAACCGATATTATGCTCTACGGCATATTCCAACACTTCGTTAAATAGCTTCTCTGATGGATTCTTCTGCAGAAAGGTCTGATAATATTTGAAATGATGAACCCTGTCTATTGCCTCATATCTTGAGGGATGTGCCTGAACCAGCAGCCTGTCCAGAATAGTTTCATCATTATGAAACTCCTCTAATACAAGCTCCGTTACCTGAGAAGTCTGTTCATCAGTGGTTGCGTGGATATCAAGCTCCAGATATATATCAGGATAATCCTTCATATACTTATACAGGGTGGACATATCCATGGTGTCCATCCCGAAAAGCTTCTGTCTGAGGAATAGTTCCTTGGTCATATTCTCGAATTCCGGACTATAGGTCATGCCACATTTTCGGGCATGTTTCTCATCCCAGCCATGGGAAGGAACCAGCTTCTGATCAGAGGTCAGAAACAGATCCACCTCGAAGAATTTATGTCCATTGGACAGAGAATACTTCAATGCATCTTCATTATTCAGATATTTATGACCTTTATAGCCGCCAAGTGCATGAGCCATATATTTATTCTCAAACATCGGCATTTTTATTTCCGGCATCCTTACTATCTCCTGGACATGCTTTTCATCTTATTCAGGCAGTTCAACACCCTCACCGGCTGCTGCATCCTGCTTGATCTTCGTAGTACTTATCTCAGGAGTTCTCTCCAGATAAACTACTTCAACACCTTCGTCCTTCAGAAAATCGAACTTTCCCTTCCAGTCATCACCAATAACAAATGTATCAATATGATACTCATGGGCATCGGTCTTCTTCTGTTCCCAGTTCTCTTCCGGAATAACCAGATCCACATATCTTATGGATTCCAGCAGCATCTTCCGCTGCTCATAACTGAAATAACATTTCTTATGCTTCTCATTCCAGTTGAATTCATCAGTGGAAAGGGCAACTATCAGGTAGTCCCCGAGAGCCTTGGCTCTCTTCAGAAGATTTATATGACCATAATGAAGAAGGTCAAAAGTTCCATAGGTAATTACTCTTTTCATAAATTATTCCTTTTCATTCTGACTCATTACTTTAACTTCAGAAGTTCATTTATATCTGCAACATTATCTATAACTGATACTCTGCCTGTCCAGCTGTCTCCCAGCAGCTTCTCCGCAGCTTCTGCAATATCCTTATCAGTCACCGCAGCCACCTTACAGTAATCAGCTGCAAATCTCACAGCATCCTTCATAAAGGTATTTCCGTTTTCCACTTCTGACAGAATATCCTTAGTTATGAAGATTACCTTGCTGTCTGCTTCGAGAAGAGCCATGGAAATGATCATCTCCGGGTCAAGCATGTCATATATAACAAATGTATCAAAATGTGAATAGCCATACTGCTGAACAGGAATAACACCATATTCATGTATCAGATATTCCATAGCTGTTTTAAAATCTATACTGCCTTTAAGATATAGTTCCTTAACAGGGGCTCCAACTGATGAAAGCCTGATATCGTCCTCTGAGGAAATATTCATGGAATCATGAAGCATCGGATAGGCGCTGTCAACATGCTGCTTGGTCTTCTCAGAATCACAGCCTACCCAGAAATCATATTGGTCTCTATCAACCTGTTCTGAGAACTGATGAAGCAGTTCTGTTTCCCGGCCCTCACGACAACAGTCTGAGTAGAATATTACCTTTTTCTTATTATTCTTCGGATGATCCTCCAGTACGAGTCCGGTCTCATCATCTCTGAACAGCTGGCAGAACTTTGCAGGATTATCAGCTGCATCATAGGCACAAAGCTCACTTCTGATCTTTGTATCATCATAATCCTTGCCTCTGTTCAACATATCCAGAACCTCTTCTCTGGAATGTGCCATGTCGAAAGGAAGCTCTCTTATATCCATATTAAGTCCCTGGAAGGACGAATATGTATCATAATCTTCAATATACAGAATTATCTGTTTACCCAGAACCAGATAATCGAAAAATACGCTTGAATAATCTGAAATAAGCGCATCCGTCGCTGTAAGAAGCTCATAGCTGTCAATAAGCGGCGGGAATGTATGAATATGCCTGAACTCCGAACAATCAAGACCTGCGGAAATATGGTGATGCAGGTTTACATAAAGTATCTGGTCCTCCGACATATTCTTATCAAGGAATTCCAGGAATTCCTTCTCTCTTTTGATAGTATCCTCATCATTCAGATATCCTCTGAAGGTAGGCATATAAGCATATACCCTTTCACCGTTTGGTGCAAGCTGTTTTCTTATTTCTGCCGTTCTCTCCTCAGTAACCTGCAGAATTCCTGCAGTTCTCGGATATCCCATCATTAGAGCTTTGGCATCCATGAGAGTTGCCACATCATAGGATTTATACATTATATCCTTAGTGAAATCATTGGGATACAGGAAGTAATCGGTGCAAAGGAAATTCTTCTGCTGCTTAGACTGAAGATGTGCCTTACGCCCGTTCTTAATAACTCCCAGTTTCTTAAGGGGGGTTCCATGCCAGATATCAATAAAGATCTGATCCTTCTTCTTAATCCATTGATACGGAACATAGCTCTCCGTAAATATATATTTACAGCTCTCCAGTTTTCTGTAATAACCCTTTGGAACCGTAGTTGTTCTTGTCCAGTTATTCTGCTTAATATATTCTTTTACAGTCTCATCAGAATGATCCTTGGTTCTGACATATATCTTATATTTCGAAAATCTCTTATCATAATTAAGTTCATTCAGAAGATACTGCACACTTCCGCGCACACTGACACCAAGTCCCTGAATAAGAACGGTGTTCTTCTCAACCTTCTCATCGTAGAAATAATCGATTACCGTTTTGGAACCGGGTTCTCCACCATTCTTTTTTACCAGCTTCGCATATTTCTTACGAAGCTTCTTTGCAGTTTTCTCATCTATACTGAAGCGCTTAACATCTTCATTTAAATATATGTCTGACATATAAATGTGCCTCTCGTTATTCATACTCAATTGAGTCAGGAATTAATCTTCTGCCGACTCAGACTTTAAGTTTCGAAACGTACATTTTCACTCTGAAAGAATCTCTTACCATTTCATAAATGCTGGAAAATCTTATCTTGGAACGGTCACCCTTATTTCGTGAGAAATTCACAACTACAGGCATTTCCTTAATAGTCAGTCCCATTTTATTAGCTATGGCAAGTATCTCAATATCAAAGGAGAAACGGCTGGTTCTTACCAGTCTCATAACCGGCTTGATTTTCTCGGTTCTGTACAGTTTGATTCCCGTCTGGGTATCCTTGAGACCGAGTCCGAACAGCAGCTTCATAAAAATATAATAACCATGGCTCATAATCTTTCTGAAGAAAGGATATTCCACCTGAGAATCAGGATGCATCTTGGAGCCGATAATTATATCGTAGCCTGCTCCTTCCGATTCAGCTTCACTTCCGGTAGTTTCCGCTCCTTTATCAGAAAGCTTACCTTCAGCCGCCTTCAGAAAGCTTTCCAGCAGATATGGAGGAAGTTCAAGATCCGCATCAAGAAATGCTACGTACTCAGACTTAGCAGCAAGCATTCCTCTTCTTACGGCATATCCCTTACCTTTATTGTCAGGATAGGATATATATCCGACCCTGTTATCCTGACCGGCAGCTCTGATGATTTCTGATTCAGTATCATCACTGCTTCCGTCATTCACAACAATCAGTCTGAAGGAATCACAGAACTTCTCAACCTGTGTAACCGTCTCTATTATATTTCTGTAAATTCTTGTGCCCTCATTATAACAGGGCATTACCACTGTTAATTTAACCATTTTACCCCTTGTTCGTTACCCCTGATATATACAATTATTCTCTATCTGTCCATATACATTGAATCGTAATATTTCTGATAATCACCGCTTGTGACATTCTTCATCCAGTCTTCATTTTCAAGATACCACTTGATGGTAAGACGGATTCCCTCTTTGAACATAGTTTCCGGATACCAGCCTATCTCAGCCTTGATCTTATCCGGTGCGATCGCGTAACGGCGATCATGTCCCTTACGATCTGTTACATATGTAATAAGATCCTTGGTTACATTTGCCTTTCTCGGATCTGAATCAGGAAGAAGTTCCTGAAGTGTTTCTATAATAATATTAATGATTTCAATATTCTGCTTCTCATTATGTCCGCCGATATTGTATCTCTCACCAATACGTCCCTGTTCTGTTGCCATATCAATACCCTTGGCATGATCCATTACATACAGCCAGTCACGTACATTCTTTCCATCACCATATACAGGAAGATTCTTTCCTGCAAGACAGTTATTGATGATAAGCGGAATCAGCTTCTCCGGGAACTGATAAGGTCCGTAGTTATTTGAACAGTTTGTAATAACTGCCGGGAAATGATAGGTATCAACATAAGCCTTTACAAGCAGATCTGATGATGCCTTGCTTGATGAATATGGGCTGTGAGGATCAATCGGAGTTGTCTCATAGAAATATGCATCCGGATCATCAGGAAGAGAACCATAAACCTCATCTGTAGATACATGAAGGAATCTCTTATCCTCCTTGAAGCTGCCGTCTTCATTCTCCCAGGCAGCCTTTGCAGAGTTAAGCATAACTGCAGTTCCCAGAACATTTGTCTGAACAAATACTTCAGGCTCCTTAATGGAACGGTCTACATGAGACTCAGCTGCGAAATGTACAACTCTGTCGATATCATTCTCTGCAAATATCTTAGCTATAGCATCTTTGTCACAGATGTCAGCCCTTACAAAGGTATAATTATCTCTATTCTCAATATCCTTAAGATTCTCAAGATTACCTGCATAAGTAAGCTTATCTACATTTATTATACGAATATCATCTCCGTATTTATCGAACATGTAATGAATGTAATTAGAACCTATAAATCCGGCACCTCCGGTTACGAGATATGTTTTCATACTGTTCCCCTTTTCCTTTTTACTTCAGCCGTTTAGAATGCTGATTTATACTCAGATACCTATACAACAACTTATCCAGTTTTATTACTTTAACTTCTCTATCTCTGCAGCTATCAGTCTGTTAACCTCGGCAGGGTCACATTTACCCTTCATCTCCTTCATAACAAAACCAACAATCGCTCCGGCTGCTTTGCCCTTGCCGTTAAGTACATCCTCTACAGCCTTCGGATTTGCCTCAAAGGCTTTCTTAACAACTTCTTCAAGAGCACCTGAATCAGTCTTCATGGACAGATTATTATCTGCAACATACTTAACAGGATCCATGTCATCCAGGAACACTGCCTTCTCGAACACTTCCTTAGCTACGGCATTATTAATTTCCTTGGAATCTACCAGATTAACCAGCTTTGCCAGATTCCCGGCAGAGAACTTCAGCTGATCTGCATCAAGATTATGCTCCTTCATCAGCCTCATGGTCTCAACCATCAGCCAGTTGGAAACCTTCTTAGGATCTGCTCCCGCTCCAACTGCACCTTCGAAAATCTCACCCAGCTTCTTGCTTCCGGTGATCTGATCTATATCATAATCCGGAAGGCCATACATTTCCTTATATCTGACCTTCTTCTCATCCTTGAATTCCGGCTGCTTGGCTTTGATTTCTTCAATCCACTCATCACTGACGATGATAGGAACGAGATCAGGATCAGGGAAATATCTGTAATCCTGAGCATCTTCCTTGGAACGCATCGGATATGAAATGCCCTTCAGATCATCCCAGCGACGGGTCTCCTGAACCACCTTCTCACCCTTCTCAAGAATTTCCTTCTGTCTGTTAACTTCATTTTCGATACATCTTCTGATAGCCTTG
>CACZPG010000285.1 GCA_902782965.1 uncultured Lachnospiraceae bacterium | reverse complement strand
TAAGCTTCCTGAGAGTTATTGGGTATTTGGCGACAGAATTCTCAGCTATAACGAAGGTAAGAAACAGCTTCAGGTAGAGAAGAAGAGTACTTTCGGTCATTTCAAGCGGGAAATGAAGATGATGTATCGGGTTGCCCGTCACGGTCATAGCAGAATTGGAAATAAGCAGGTTATTGAAATGCTTAGACTGAGGCTGGCAGCTAAGCTGAGTAAAAGGACCGGAGTGAATGGGAAGCTGACGGCTTCGAATCCGCTGCTTTCCTCCGGAAGTGGCAAGTCAGGAAGAAAGCCTGTCTGGATTACTTATGATCAGCTCTTTAAGGGAGGAGATAACGGTCAGTATTTCTATGAGTATATGAATAAGAATGTAAAGGATATCGATACCTATTACATTGTCAATAAAGATACGAAGGAGTATAAAGAACTTTCGTCAAAATATAGCACAGTGCTTGCATTTAACACCTTTAAGACAAGGCTTATGGCATTGAAGGCAGATATGATATTTGCCACAAGAATAGATATCAAGCTGTATATGGGATATACGGAAGAGAATGAAATCTATGTACGTGATCTTTTCGGCGCAGATGTTGTCTGTCTGCAGCATGGTCTGACTATTCAGAAGATTGCTCAGTATCAGAATAAGCTGTATGACAATACGAAGTATTATTTCTGCGTATCTCCTAAAGAGGTGGAGAATATTACAAAGCCGATTTATGGTTATACAGAAGATATGATAAGTCTTACGGGAGCTCCGAGATATGACGGGCTGGTGGGAGAACGCAGGAAGCAGATTCTTATCACACCGACCTGGAGGAGAAATGTAACTGCCGGCACAAATGAGAAGGGTAAGCAGCATAATTACAGCGTTAACTTCAAGAGAACTACTTACTATCAGATATACAATTCACTGATAAATGATAAACGTCTGATAGAAGCTGCTAAGAAGACCGGATATAAGATAATTTATCTGGTACATCCGATTCTCAGTCCTCAGGCAGGAGATTTCGACAAGAATGATTTCGTGGAAATTGTTCCGGGAGTTAAGGCCAATTATGAGAAGATGCTTAAGGAATCAGCTTTGATGGTTACTGACTATTCCGGTATTCAGTTTGATTTTGCATACATGAGAAGACCGCTGGTATATTTCCATCCGGCAGAACTGCCACCTCAGTACGACGAGGAGGATACAGGCTTCGGACCTGTCTGCAGAACTAATGATGAACTGATAGATGAACTCATCAAAGCAATGAACTCTGATTGTGCATTGGAAGATAATTACAGGAGAACTATAGACAGCTTCTTCCCATATAGTGACCAGAATGCTTGCGAAAGAGTATATAAAGCTGCAAGAAAACTGTAAGCATTACAGAATGATTATAGAATGTTATTTATTTAAAAGACTTCTCTGAATGTTTATGAGTTGACATGAAAAGTAACTATTGGGTGAAAAGAGAGTGTAAAAACCGGTTACGATCGGATGATACAGGACAGATATGAAATATTCATTATCAACAGTAGATATATTTAAAAATTTAAGATCTCCGGACACTCTGGAGCTAAGTGATGATCAGCTGCAGAAGCTGCAGGAAACCTTGTATGGTATTCTGAGAGATGTTGTTAATTTCTGTGAGAAATACAACATCCGGTATGAACTGGGCGGAGGCAGTGTTCTTGGTGCGGTCAGACATGGTGGGATAATTCCATGGGATGATGATATTGATCTGAACATGCCGAGGAAGGATTATGAGAAGTTCAGGCATCTCTTCCCTAAGAAGATGGGAAATAAATACTGGATTCACACTCCGGAGAAGACAGACAATCTGGCGCTGCTATTCTCAAGAGTCCGACTGAAGGGGACTTCGGTGAAGACGAGGGAAGATTATTATACGGATGAATGTGGCGCATTTATTGATATTTTCATAATAGAGAATACATTTAATAATGCTGTTTTGAGGAAGATTCATGGATATGGCTCTCTTGCTCTGGGACTGCTGCTTTCCTGCAGGAAGTTCTGGAGAGACCGAAAGATGATGATGCAGCTGGTAAAGCGGCAAAATCAGTCGAACACTGCCGGTACAGAACACAGTAAATGTGACGAGGAATATGTCAGAAGGGCACGCCGAATCTTCAGAACCAAGATTCTGCTTGGAATGCCTCTTGCGATACTGCCCATTAATTTCTGGACCAGACTTGCTAATAGATGGAATGGTATGTGTCATAATGAGAAATCCCGATATGTGACCACTCCCTGTGGAAGGAAACATTTCTTCGGGGAACTCTATAAGAGAAGAGAACTGGTAGAAACCGTCAAGAAAGATTTCGGTGGAATCAGCTGCTGCATTCCTAAGGAGTATGGCAAATATCTGACACAGCTCTATGGGGATTATATGAAAATTCCTGAGGATGCCGGAAGAGAGAAACACATTGTTTACGAACCTTTCGTTTTAAAGGATTAAATAAAAGGACTCAATTAAATGTCAAACAAACTAATAACCTATCTTGTACAGGGGAATTTCTTCCGTCATGGTTTCGACTTCTTCGACAGAAGGATTAAGGTCGATTCTGCCATAGGCTGGATTACAAGAAAGCTCTATTACAGGAAACCTAAGAAAATAGTAAATAACAGAATATTCTTTATGTCCTACGATAAGGATTTCTCCTGCAATCCAAGGTATATTGCTGAGGAATTTATACGTCAGGGAAAGGATGTGGAACTGATATCGGTATATGATAATGAGTATACCTATGCTCAGACCAGGCGTCATTATCCGCCGGAGGTTAAGCTGGTGGAATTCCGTACCAAAGAAATGTACGATGCCATGGCGTCATCTAAAATATGGATAGATAATGCTCTGAACATGGTGTGGTATGGTATGCCGAAGTCGAAGGGCCAGTACTATCTCAATACCTGGCATGGAAGCCTGGGAATCAAGAGACTTGGTGGTAACAGGAAATGGATGAACCGTGCGTCAAAGGCTAATGGTGTGACGGATTTCTGTATAACCAACAGTACTTTCGAGGAGAATGTTTTCAGGGAAACCTTCTGGAAGGATGTACCTTTCCTGAAATTCGGTCATGCAAGAAATGACATTTTCTTCAATGAAGAGAGAATGGCTGAGAAAAGAAGAGAAGTTGAGAGATATTTCAAAATCGATTCGGACAACAGTCTTTCTGGGGATAAATCCGGAAATTCTGATAAACTCATTTGTCTCTATGCCCCAACCTTCCGTGAGAATTCTTCGAAATTCGTGCCACTGGACTTTAAGAAATT
>CACZPG010000284.1 GCA_902782965.1 uncultured Lachnospiraceae bacterium | reverse complement strand
TTCAGCTGCAGACGTAAAAAAGCTTAGAGAAATGACCGGTGCCGGAATGATGGACTGTAAGAAGGCTCTTACAGAGACAGACGGTAACTTCGATGAGGCTATTGAGTTCCTTCGTAAGAAGGGTCTTGCTCAGGCAGAGAAGAAGGCCGGACGTATTGCCGCAGAAGGTATCGTATCAACAGTTATCTCTGATGACAATAAGACAGCTACAATTATAGAAGTTAATTCAGAAACAGATTTCGTTGCTAAGAACGAAGTATTCCAGACCTATGTTAATGGTCTTGCTACACAGATTAATGGTGGTGACTATGCTGATATGGCTGCATTCCTTGCAGACAAGTCAGGAATTGATGCTTCAGCTACAGTTGAAGAGCATCACAAGGCAATGGTTGCTAAGATCGGTGAGAACCTTACAATCCGTCGTTTTGAGAAGATCTCAGGTGACGTTGTAGTATCTTATATCCACATGGGTGGTAAGATTGGTGTTCTTGTTGACGCTGAGTGCGACAGCCCAAGTGAGAATATTGAAGAGGCTATGAAGAATATCGCTATGCAGATAGCAGCTATGAATCCTCAGTATGTTAACAGAGATGAAATCTCTGCTGACACTCTTGCAAAAGAGAAGGAAATCATCGTTGACAGCTCACTTGCTGATCCTGCATCACTTCCAAAGCCAATCCTTAATGCAGTTATCGCTGAGGCTATTGAGAACAAGGTTGCTGATTATGAGTCAGCAGGCGATGACAACAAGGGCTGGACAGATGAGGACATCGCTATTTATGAAGAGAAGAAGAGCAATATGAACTTCCTCTTCAACTTCCTTTCTGATCCTGCTGTTCAGGCACTCAGAAATATCGCTGCATCACATAAGGCTGAGTATCTTGAGAACAAGATCTTCGCTGGTCTTGTTGAGGGACGTTTCTCAAAGCACCTTAAGGAAATCTGCCTTGTAGATCAGACATATGTTAAGGCTGAGAACAAGGAGAACGTTGCTCAGTATGTAGCTAATGTAGCTAAGGAGAATGGCTGCACATTCGCTATCAAGAGATTCGTTCGTTTCGAGACAGGTGAAGGACTTGAGAAGAAGAATGAAGACTTCGCTGCAGAAGTAGCTGCTCAGATGAACGCATAATCAACTTTTCGAATAGACTACTTAGAAACCTCAAGGTTGCTTGTATTAGCAACTTTGAGGTTTTTTGCATGTTTATATATCCTGTAAGATAAAAAGAGTGATAAATGCAGAAGATTTGATTATAATGATATATTAGGATGTGTGAGGAGGATGAAACATGAAACTGAACTATAATGAACTGATGAAAGCTGCAGGGGTGGAAGCGCTTCTGATTACAGATCCCTATAATCTTAGATATTATACCGGTTTCCGCGGAGGAGAGGGATTTGCGCTTATTACAAATAATCAAAGCAAAGTACTCATAACTGACTCGAGATATACTGAGGCTGCCGGTAAGGAGTGTTATCAGGGATTTGAAGTCAGACAGTTCGACTCGAAGCTTTCAACCTATGACATACTGATGGAGTATATAACGAAGGACAATACCCACGTGATTGGTTTTGAGAATGAGTCCATCAGTTATCTGATGTATTCAAGGATCCTTGATAATCTGACAGATGGCTATGATGAACTGAAGAAGACCAATAATTACGAGGGAGAGATAACATTTAAACCACTGGACTCGGTTCTGATGAAACCACGTCAGATCAAAACTCCTGAAGAAATTGAACTTCTGAGACAGGCTGAGCATATAGGTGATCTTGCATTTGATGATATTCTGGGGATTTTGAAGCCCGGTATGACAGAACTGGAGGTTGCGGCTGAATTAGAATACAGTATGAAAAAGCATGGGGCTGAAGGCTTCTCTTTTGATACCATTGCTGCATCAGGAGTTAATTCATCAATGCCGCATGCGATTCCTTCTGAGAAGAAGCTGGAGACAGGTGACTTCCTGACTATGGACTTCGGCTGCAGGTATAAGGGCTATTGTTCGGATATGACCAGAACGGTTTGCATAGGAAAGGCAAGTGATGATCAGAAGAAGATTTATAACATTGTCCTGTCAGCCCAGCTGGCTGTTCTTGAGAATCTTAAGCCCGGAATGCTCTGCAAGGATGTAGACAGAATCGCAAGAGATTATATTTCTCTTCAGGGCTATGGACAGTACTTCGGTCATGGACTTGGTCACGGAGTGGGACTTTATATCCATGAATCACCTGCTTTTAATCTGAAAGATACAACTATTGTAAGGCCCGGTATGGTAGAAACTGACGAGCCGGGAATATATCTTCCCGGTAAATTCGGTGTCAGGATAGAAGATATGATTCTGATCACTGAAGAAGGCTGTGAGAGTCTGGCCAAATCACCGAAGGAGCTGATAGAGCTGTAATATTAATTAATGTGGTTTGACGTGGAATTAATTGTGTGAATATGATACTATTAAGTAGGTGTTTTAAGCTTTTTTTGACACCATATGACAAACATTTATACAATCATTTATGGAGGAGGTAGTACAAATGAGAGACACAGCTAACAGTGTTAGCAGATTAAGAGGACTGGCCAGATTTCTCATAACACTGGGAATCCTGGTAATAATCGGTATGTCTGCAAAAATCAATGCTAATGCTTACAATTATTCAGGTTTTGAAGATGAGGATGATATAACTAAACTCGAGCTGGAAGAAAATGTTGATAATAATTTTAATTATCCGGCAGAGAATTTCAAAATGGCGCTGGAATTCACAGCTAAGGATAATGGACTCTATGATCTAAACCTTAAACTGCCGAATGGTGATTATGAAATTACTTATTTCTGGTCCATGAGGGAGGATATGAGTGTTTGTTCAAGTACAGCCAGGAATAGCGTAATTAATAATTCTGAAACCGGAATTAATCTGCTTTATGCAGAACCTGTCGTGGCAGGAGCAACCCTTACAGTTCTGCTGGAATTCAATGCTAATGAAGCTGCCGAAGGAGTAGGAACCTTCCATATCCAAAAAACTGATAATTATTCGGGATGTGGTCTTACACTGAATGAATCTTTTGATTTTTCATCTGATCATTACTATACTTTTACCCCTGAAGAAGATGGGAAATACTATATTGATATTACGCCGGGAGATATGAATAGTTTTGGGCGTTTAAACTGCTATTATCTGGATGCAGAAGGTAAAGTAGCGCTTAATAGCGGAGAGTTCTATAGTTATCAGAGGTCTTTTATACAGCCTTTCGAGATGAAGAAAGGCGATACAGCCTTAATAGATTTATATGATAATTGTTCTGATTCACTTATGGAGGGGACATTTGTTGTAAAGAAGTGGGTGGATAATGCTTTCACAGCCGTAGTTACAGGAACCGTTGAAGATACTTTAAAGGATATAGTTGTAAGCCCCGGAGATAAGGTTACATTAAGTGTAACTGCCAGTGCTAAAGATACCGGTAAATTAAAGTACCAGTGGTCTAAGGTTACAAATGAATATTTTGGGGAAGAAGGAAAAATCGATTATACCTGCTGGGGAACATTGAACGAAGAAGTAATAAATGGAGCTGAGGGTAATACATATAACGTAACAGGAACCGATGATGCTGATGCTTATAATTGTCTTGTATATGATAATTATGGAAATTTCGCAATTATATATTTCTATCTTTACCCGATTAAGAATACGTATCAGGTTAAGTTCTATTCCAAAGAGGGCGGACTTATCGGCAGAAATGGTGAAACCAATCAAACTGAATTCATCTCTTATGCACCTTATGGGATAGGTGTTGTAGATTGGCCGAAGTATGAAAGACAAGGTTATTCGATAACCGGATGGAAGACTCCTGATTCTGAAACGGAGCTGTGCTACTTTGATGAAAGCAATGTAAGTGATAATAAATATACATATACTCGTGGATTTTACCCTGAAGCTGACGTGACTCTTGAAGCAGTATGGTTACCTAATGGAGAGCCGATAACTGAACCGATTCCGGATGTTAAACCAAATCCGGTGGCTACACCACCTGCAGTAGCTCCGGCTGATCCTACACCGGCACCGGCTCCGGCAGCAACTCCTGCCACTGAGGTTAAGAAGGCTGATAGTACAGTCACGGTAAGTATTAAGAATAAAGCAACTATAAAGCTTAGCACTAAGATCAAAGTTAAGAGTAAGAAAAAAATAAAAAGTGTTTACATTAATGGAAAGAAGCTTTCTGTGAAAACCGGAAAGAAGAACATAACCCTTAAGCTTAAAGCTTACAAGAAACTGTTAAAGAAGAAGGGCAAATGGAATACTCTTAAGATTGTAGATAAGTCAGGAAAAAAGAAGATCATTAAGTTCAAAACTAAATAATTAGGCTTTGTATTAAGAAAATCCTTGCATTTTGGGATATTTGTGTTATCATACATATAGCTTAATAATCATTACTAAAGTGGGTTCGCAAAGCGAATCCACTTTACTTTTTGCCAATGAGCCGATATCTGGATTCATTTGGCTCGCATGAACCTTGATAGAAAAAGGAGGGAAACCTTGAAGAAAGCGGATATTGAGAGCAGGACCGAAGAGCTGGTTATGCCGATTATTGAATCCGGCGGTTATCAGCTGTGGGATACGGAATATGTTAAGGAAGGCTCCGATTATTACCTTAGAGTCTATGCAGATAAGGAAGGCGGTATCACAATTGATGACTGTGTGCTTATCAGCAGGGCGCTGGAGGCGAAACTGGATCAGGAAGATTTCATTGATGAGGCTTACATCCTTGAGGTCAGTTCCCCGGGACTTACCAGGAAGCTGAAGAAGGACAGGGATTTCGAGAGAAGCATTGGAAGAAAGGTTCTCGTAAAGCTATATAAGGCTGAGAATGGCGGCAAGGAATTCACGGGAATTCTTAAGAGCTTTGATAAAGAAAATGTGATCATTACAGCTGATGAGGCTGCTGATATAAATTTTACAAGAGATAATATATCTACAATTCGTCTAGAGTTCGAAGAGTAGTCAAATAAGGAGGAGAAAGGAAAATGTCAGAAATAATTGATGCATTAAATGTGCTTGAAAAGGAGAAGAATATCAGCAAAGAAGAAATGATAGAGTCTATCGAGAAGGCTATCACTTCAGCATGCGAGAAGGATTTCGGTAAGGAAGGTGTCGATGTTCATATGGACAGAGAGACCGGAGAAATCAAGGTTTTCGCTAATATGGTTGTAGTAGAGGAGATTCAGGATCCTCACACTGACATACTTATTGAGAATGCTAAGCATATCGATCCTGACTGCGAGCTTGGTGAAGAAGTTCGCTGTGAGGTTACTACTAAGGACTTCGGACGTATTGCTGCACAGAAGGCAAGAGGAATCATTCTCCAGAGTATCAAGGAGAAGGAGAAGGATGCTATTTATAACTATTTCAAGGCTAAGGAGCATCAGATAGTTACAGGTATCGTTCAGAGATTCGTTGGTTACAACATGAATGTAAGTCTTGATGACAAGACAGATACAATTCTCAGTTCCAAGGAAATGATTCCTGGTGAGAGATACAGAGTCGGAGATCGTATCAAGCTTTACATCGTAGAAGTTAAGAAGAATGATAAGAGTGGCTTCAGAATTGTTACTTCCAGAACACATCCTGATTTCG